>JAJBVR010000093.1 GCA_020859725.1 Clostridiales bacterium
CGTAATAAATAAGCCTAAACCGCTGTGAGTTTTGAAAAATCATAACAGCTTATTAAGCGGATAGGTGAAAACGCGCGGGGATTGGATTTTCTTCACTCCTTTTTTAAGCCGAGTAACTGTTATTATTCGGCTTTCCAAAGTCCGTGAATGTTGCAGTGCTCATAAACCGCTTCAACCTCGTCGCCGTCACAAACGGAAAAACAGGCCTTCGGTTCATCACCCGGTTTAAGCGGCTTAATTTGATAGCCTTGTTTTGTTTGAAGACCTATCCATTCAATATAATGCTCATCAAGCATAGGGTGCTTAACCTCACCTATCTGAACGTGTACTTTTCCGTTTTCGATTTTAAATACCGGAATGTGCTTTTCTACAGCCGCGTCAACGGTTCCCGGTATAAGCTCCTTCATTTTTTGGCCGCAGCACATAATCAGGACTCCGCTTTCTTTAATAACGGCAATTATTTTTCCGCAGTGTTCGCAAACATAGTATTTAAGCTCCATAATTTACTCCTTTATTTAGTATTATTATTCTGAAAACAAAGCGCAGAAATTCAGCGTTTCATTTATCAAAACTATTAATATAATTTTATTTTAAAAGCGATTTATACATTTTTATATATTCGTTGGCCGATTTTCCCCAGCTCATGTCGCAGCGAAGAGCGCGTTCAACAAGTATTTTCCAGTAATCTTTGTTGTTATACGCGTCAATTCCTCTGTAAATAGCGCCAAGCATGTCATAGGCGTCATATGTTTTAAATGTAAAACCGTTTCCTTCTCCGTCGCCGCTGTCGGTTATTGAATCTTTAAGTCCTCCTGTTTCCCGCACAATTGGAACGGTTCCGTATCTTAAAGCAATCATTTGCGAAAGACCGCATGGCTCGCTTTTGCTGGGCATTAAAAATAAATCAGCGCCTGCATATATTTTTCTTGCCAAATCCGGAACAAAGCCAAGACGCAGACCGACTTTATCCGGATATTTGTTGTGAAGCTCGCGGAAGTAGCTTTCATACTGCCATTCACCTGAGCCAAGCACAACATATTGAACATCCCTTTCCCAAAGGCTTTTTTCAAGCACCTCTCTCATAAGATCCATGCCTTTGTGCCCTACAAGCCTTGATACTATCCCTATAACCGGAGTATCCGGTTTTACCGAAAGCCCCATCATTTTTTGCAGTTCTTCTTTGTTAACGGCCTTGCCTGAAAAGTCGTCGGCATTGAAATTTGCCCAAAGCGCTTTATCCGTTTCGGGATTATAGCTGTCTGTATCAATTCCGTTAAGTATTCCGCAAAGTTTCCAGGAGCGCTGATTTAAAATCTGATCAAGGCCATGTGAATACCACGGGTCAAGAATTTCCTTTGCATATGTTGGCGAAACTGTGGTTACTTTATTCGCGCATTCTATTCCGGCTTTCATAAAATTAACAAGCCCGTCATACTTAATTAAGTCATAATATTCAGGAGCGATTCCAAGCACGTCCTCAAGAAGCTCGTTTCCGTATTTCCCCTGATACTGAATATTGTGGATTGTAAAAACTGTTTTTATGTTTTCATAACCCATTTGCGAAGCGTAATAGCAGCTGTAATAAAGAGGCGTAAGAGCGCTTTGCCAGTCATTGCAGTGAATTATATCCGGCCTCCAGTCTATTGCAGGAATAATTTCAAGAACGGCTCTTGAAAAAAACGCGAATCTTTCAGCGTCGTCAAAATGGCCGTAAATACCGTCTCTTTTAAAATAATATTGATTGTCAAGAAAATAAAACACTACTCCGTTAAGCTTAGCTTCAAAAATTCCGCAGTATTGCCTTCTCCAGCTTACGGGAACGGAAATAGATGTTATAAACTGCATTTTATCCGTATATTCCTGAGTTATGGAATCATAAAGAGGCATAACAACCCGGCACCCGATAAGCCTTTTTCTGAGCGCTATTGGAAGTGAACCGGCAACATCGCCAAGCCCGCCCGAAGCCATCCACGGGCTTGCTTCGGATGATACAAATAAAACCTTCATATTGATTTACATGCCTTTCCGGCCACAAAAATTGCTTTATTTCATTATACCCTGCTGTAGCCGGGCGGGGTATAATATGTGCTTTGAATTTTAAATTGAAAATTAAATTCTGGTTCCTTTGGTTAATGTAACTGGGAAATTGAAAGCTCCAGAAAGCTCCACTCCGTTTTTTACGGACACATTTTTGTCGGAAATAACACAATTCAGTTTAGCGTTTTCTCCTATTAAATTATCCTGCATAAGTATTGAATTTTTAACAACTGCTCCTTTTGCAATTTTAACGCCTTTAAATATTATGGAATTTTCAACTTTTCCGTCAATTATGCATCCATCGGCAACCAGTGAGTTGTTAAGCTGAGATTCCGGTCCGTAAATGGCAGGCATATCATCTCTCTCTTTTGTATAAATCGGAAAATCCCTGTTAAATAATCTGATTCTGTTTTCTTTTTCAAGAAGCTTCATAGAAACATCATAGTAAGCCTGAACAGATGAAATAGTGCCTATAAACGAATCGGTAGCGTCATAAGCGTGAATATTAAGATTTTTAACATTTGCCATAAGAATATTGCGCTGAAAGGATATTTCATTTTTTGAATGAGCTGTTGTAATCAGGGTCTCAAGCAAATATTTTTTCATTACCACAATGTTTATGCTGTGGAACACATCTTTTTTCACTTTCCTGTCAAGGCTCATTTCAGTTATACGGCCGTTTTCATCAATTTTATCAAAGCAAAGGATAGAGCTGATTTTATCGGGCATAGGTGAATTTACACCAACAACAGTTATGTCTGCGTCTGATTGAACATGAGCCTCAAAAAGCTCTTCGTAGTCTATAGAAAGAACATTGTTGCAATCGCTCATAACAACATATGTTTGCGTGCTTTGCTCCAAAAAGCCCTTATTGCCATATATAGCGTCAATTCTGTTTCCCCACATTGTGGCGCTCCCGACGTTGAAAGGCGGAAGAATAAACAAGCCGTCGTTTTTTCTGCTTAAATCCCACGGTTTGCCTGTTCCTACGTGATCCATAAGCGATTGAAAATTTGCATTGGTTATAACACCGATTTTGGTTACCCCGCTTTCAACCATATTGGAAAGCGGAAAATCAATAAGCCTGTATCTTGAGCAGAACGGCACAGAGCCCATGGTCCTTGTTGCCGTTAAGCTGTCAAGTGTTTCTTCATGAATGTTTGCAAAAATCATACCCAAAAATTTTTTGCCGTTCATTTCTATACATCCTCGCCTGATTTTATCATTTCACCGGGTTTTATATATTTGCCGTCTGTTATTTTTGCTTTTGCACCTATAACGGAAATTCCCCAGTTTTCCGGTTTTTCAAGCAGCTCTGGTATTTCGCCCACTTTTGCGTTTTCACATATTGCTGCGTTTTCGGCAACTATTGAGTAGTAAACCTTAGCGTTTTTCTTTATTGTTGTTCCCGGCATTATAACGCTGTATCTTACATCGGCTCCCTCTTCAATAATTACATTGCTGGAAATAACACTGTAATCAACATTGCCGTCAATTTCACACCCTTCCGATACAGAGGAGCTTTCAACCTTAGCGTTTTTTCCTATATAGTGAGGAGGACTTACGGGATTGCGGCTGTATATTTTCCAGCTTGGGTCGCTTAAATCAAGGTCAACATTTGGATTTATAATATCAAGATTTGCCTCCCAAAGCGATGCGATTGTGCCCACATCTTTCCAATAGCCTTTAAAGGGAAAAGCAAACATCCGCTCCCCGGAATTCAGCATTGTGGGAATTATGTTTTTACCGAAATCGTTGGATGAACCGGCAGTTTTTTCATCCCGAATAAGGTATTCTTTTAACTTGTCCCAGCTGAAAACATAAACTCCCATGGAAGCTTTGTTCGATTTCGGCTTTTCTGGTTTTTCGGCAAATTCATAAATCTTATCGTTTTCATCGGTGGCAAGAATACCGAATCGGGATGCTTCCTCCCAAGGTACTTCTATTACCGCTATAGTGCAGGCAGCATCGTTCTTTTTATGAAAATCAATCATTTTTGAATAATTCATTTTGTAAATATGGTCTCCGGAAAGCACAACCACACATTCTGGGTCATATTTTTCAATGAAATTTATATTTTGATAAATTGCGTTTGCCGTTCCTTTATACCATTCCTTGCCGCCTATTGCCTCGTATGGGGAAAGCACGTGTATCCCGCCGTTTTGCCTGTCTAAATCCCACGGCTGGCCGTTTCCGATATAGTCGTTCAATTCAAGCGGCTGATATTGAGTAAGTACTCCCACTGTATATATTCCGCTGTTAACACAGTTGGAAAGGGTAAAATCAATAATTCTGTAATTTCCTCCGTAAGGTACGGCCGGTTTAGCAATTGCTTTGGTCAGTACGCCCAAACGGCTGCCCTGACCTCCGGCAAGCAGCATTGCAACAACATTTGATTTGTGTGCCATAAAAATTATCCTCCTTATTTTATTTTTTCAATAAATAATGCGTTTAATCCGCCTAATTTAACGCCTATGCTTTGCTCAAAGCCGTGCATAGGCTTTTTTGAAGATTTATAAGTCCCTGAAAGCCTGGGCTTGTTTCCTCCGTATTTTTTCAAATTGGAATTAAAAATAACCTTATATGTGCCGAAAGAAGGAACTCCGATACGGTACTCATCGTGCTCATTGGGAGTGAAATTGAAAATTCCGATTAATTCTTTCCCGGATTTGCTTATCCTGCGGAAAGATATTGTTGAATTGGCGTTGTCATCGCTTGAAATCCAACTGAAGCCCTCCCAGCTGTAATCAATTTCCCATAACTCGGGGTGATTTTTATAAAAATGATTTAATTCCTTGGAAAATCTTTGAAGCTGCCTGTGCTTTTCGTAATAAAGCAGCATCCAGTCAAGCTCTTCTTCATAATTCCATTCTTTAAACTGGCCGAATTCCTGCCCCATAAACAAAAGCTTTTTGCCGGGATGTGCCGCCATATAAGCAAGAAACAGACGCATTCCCTCAAATTTCATATCATATTCACCGGGCATTTTATTTAATAAACTGCATTTGCCGTGCACAACTTCATCGTGGCTTATAGGCAAAATGAAATTTTCGGAAAAAGCGTAAAAAAAGCTGAATGTTATGCATTTATGGTTGCCTTTTCGGAACAGCGGATCCAATGATGTATAACGCAGCATATCATTCATCCAGCCCATATTCCATTTGAAATTGAAGCCAAGCCCTCCTATATCGGTTGGCATTGTTATCATCGGCCACGCGGTTGATTCTTCGGCAATCATCATAACAGACGGATGTTCCCTGAACATTGCCGTGTTAAGCTGCTTGAAAAATTCAACGGCTTCCAGATTTTCGCTTCCGCCGTTTTTATTCGGCACCCATTGACCGGCTTCTCTGCCGTAATCAAGATAAAGCATTGAAGCAACAGCGTCAACCCGCAGACCGTCAAAGTGGTATATATCTGCCCAATACATAGCAGAGGAAATTAAAAAGCTTTTTACCTCGTTTTTTCCGTAATCAAAAACCCTGGTTCCCCATTCCTTATGCTCGCCTTTTCGCATATCACTGTATTCATAAAGCGGTTGTCCGTCAAATTCATAAAGCCCCTGTGCGTCTTTCGGAAAATGAGCCGGCACCCAGTCCAATATCACTCCTATTCCAGCCTCGTGGCATTTATCCACAAAGTACATTAAATCGTGCGGTGTTCCGTATCTTGATGTGGGGGCAAAGTAGCCGGTTACCTGATACCCCCAGGAACCGTCAAACGGATATTCCATAACAGGCATCATCTCTATATGTGTATATCCCATTTCAGAAACATAAGGAATAAGCTCATCAGCCATTTCACGGTATGAAAGAAAATCGCCGTTTTTATGTTTCTTCCAAGAGCCGAAATGAATTTCATAAATATTTACAGGCTTTTCAAGAATATTTTCTTTTCCTTTTTGATTAATCCATTTTGAATCATTCCATTCATAACCGCTTATATCATAAATTTTAGAAGCGGTTCCCGGACGGGTTTCTGAGTGAAACGCGTACGGATCTGCTTTGTGAAGAATTTTGCCGTTTTTTGTTTTAATTACATATTTGTAGCAATCATAAACCGCGGCTCCTTTTACAGTGCATTCCCAAATTCCCGGCGACGCGGCGTGCATAACGTTTGCGTTATAATCCCAATCGTTAAAATCGCCTTCAACGGAAGCGGAAACAGCATTCGGCGCCCAAACACGGAATGCAAAAGTATCTTCTTCTATTTTATGAGCTCCGAAAAATTTATATGCTCTGTAATTTTCTCCTTTGTTAAAAAGATAAACGGGAAACTTATATTCCTCTTTCATTTTGCTCATATCCTCATCTCCCTTTTTGAAATGAATTTCTCCGACGGCGCGCGGAAAACTGAGGCGTTCCCTTGCGAAACAGCCTTTTAGTAAAACTATTCAATTTAATTGTAACACCTTATAAAGCATTATTCAAGAGTTTTTTGTTTAGTTTGTTACAAGAAAATTTTTAAATATTTTAATAT
>JAJBVR010000221.1 GCA_020859725.1 Clostridiales bacterium
CGTTTTTTCCGTTCATTTTATTTTTACTGCATTGATTAATAACATATGTTTTGTTTGCATCATAAATCGTAAATCGTTTTTTTAATTTTTGCTTTATTCCGGGAGGAATCAATTTTGTTATTATACTCATTTTATTTTCCCCATACATTATTATTTAAGAATGTTTTTAATTGTTTGTTTAACGCCCGGCGGAAGCACATCCGCGATTTTATGCCGTAAAGCCTTTGCTCCTTTATGATACGGATTAAGAACATTGTATATGCAGTTCTTATCCGTTTCTTTATCGGTAAACACTTCAAGCAAAACGGGTTGATTAACCGACATATCTGTAAAAACATTCATGGCGTTATCAAATTCCGCCTTATTTTTCGCAGAAAGATACTTAAATCCTCTTGAAATAACCCATTTTTCAGCGTTGGCGCTGTGCTGCGCAGCTATATGCTCATCAAGAGTAGGAACATTATTTAAGCCAGGGAATGCATGGAAAATAGCCCCTCCGGAATTATTGCAAAGAAGAATACGCACGTTGCCGCCCACATACCCGTTCCAAAGAGCATTCATATCATAAAAAAAGCTTAAATCTCCTATAACAAGGAAGCTTGGAACTTTGCTTATGTAGGACTGGCCTATAAACGCGCTCATAGAGCCGTCAATCCCGTTGGAACCTCTGTTTGCGTAAACCTCAACATCATTATTAACATTAAAATAATTTGCAATCCGTATGCTGTTGCTGTTTGCGATATGAAGCAAAGAACCCTGCGGTATATTCTTTAAACACTGCTGTACCGCGTATATAGAGGAATAATCAATATAATCATCATTCATATTCCCGTTTTTTCCGATTTGAATGTAATGATTATTCCATTTCTCAAAATAGCTGTGCTCCGCCTCCCGATTTGACAGCGACGCAAATTTTTCAAAAAAGGTGTTCGGTGAACACTCAATAACATCCGGCAGGCATTTAAACGGGTCTGATATTTCGCCTTTCGCGGAAACGTGAATATGCAGGAATCTATCTTTAAAAGGCATAATTCTTTGCTTGATTTCAGAAATACTGTTGCCGTTCATCGTTATAACCACGTCCGGGCAGAGAGATTCCATATCCTGATTATTTAAAAATCTACAAAGTGTAAACGTAGGAACGGAATAAGAGCAGTGAAGATTTGAAAGCAAATCCACAGAAACAACACAGTTATATGCTTTAACAAATTTTTCTATGCTTTCTTTTTCTGATTTGCCTATAGGCTGATGCTGACCGTAAATAATAAGAATTTTTGAATCACTCAGCATATCGGCTTTTTCAAACCATTTTTCCTTTGAATCCTCCAAAGAAAGCCTGTCTGTTTTTCTTACATCCGGCAATACTTGCGCATCAAACTTTACTATGCCCCCGGGGATGGGATAATCATTTTCCACAATAAAGTTGATATGCACCGGTCCGGCTTCTCCATGGCGAAGCTCCATAAGAGCTTCATTGCAAATTCTTGAACAATACCAAAAATCCTTGTCATCCCTTACATGAGGAAGTGTAACCACCCTTTTACAAACATCTCTGTATAGATTTTCCTGAGGAATCATCTGTTCCTCCTGCTGAAACATATAATAATGATTTCTGTCTGCCGTAAGCAAAAGCAAAGGCAGCTGCTGATAAAAAGCCTCATTTGCGGCAGAAACATAATTCGCCGCCGCCGTTCCCGAAGTGCAGCACACGGCAACAGGCTCTTTCAGCTTTTCAATAAGCCCTATCGCGAAAAATGATGCGCTTCTTTCATCCACAACCGAATATGTGTTAAAAAAGTTATCGTGCTCCAAAGAATAAACAAGCGGCGTATGCCTTGTTCCGGCAGAAATAACAATATGCCTTACCTCATATTTTTTTAACAGCGCAACTAAAATTTGAATGTTTTTTAATGAACTATACATTTTGTTTTTCCATTTCTCCGCTGAATCGCCCGCGCAAATATTATTCATAGCGCCGGCTTGCGGCAATTTTATTTATTTTAATTTTAATGCTTGGATTCAAAGAAAATTTTATCAGTTTTAATGAATTTTCCCGGATAAAGAAAAAATTCAAGAAATTTAAGTTTTTTCATAATAACCGCCGCAATTATCGGACCTATAAAACTGATTAATATGCCAAGAATTATGTGAATCGCCGAATTATAAATTCCCAGTTTAAACAGCACCGCCCTCAGCCCGGCAGCAAACATTGTGTGCATCAGAAAAATCGGCATTGTATACTCGGCAAGAATACCGAATAACTTTGACTGACCTCTGTTTCCATAAATTATTGCAATCATCATTACTATAGAGAAGCATGCCGCCAATCCCAATATAAAACCTATTAACTGATTCTGAATGCCTGCTGCATAAATCACAATGCTAAGCAAAACAAAAATAATTCCAAGAATAATAGAATACGGTAAATTTTTCCTAACAGTTATTTTCTTAAATTCAAACACGCTCATACACATGCCAATAACAAACCAGATTTCGTTTGACAGTATTGATGATAACATACCATCGGTAAAAAATCCCAAAACTTTCATCAGGAAAGATAGAATCAACGCTATAACCGCCGCGTTCTTGTTTTTAAATGTCGGCGTAATAAAAAACATAAAGAACAAAGCATATAAATACCAATACTGCCCCTCGGGATGAATAAACAATGTGTCAAATATCCCCCCGTTTTTGTATTTACAGACGAGGAAAACAGAGTTTTCAAAGCCCATGTTGCAATGGAAAACGCGAAATAAGGTATACCGAGCGCTATTAATTTTTTCAAAACGTTTCTTCCCCAACTGCGTAAATTATTCACAGCATTAAGCTTTTGATAAAGATAGCCGGAACAAATAAAAAACAGAGGCACATGAAAATAATAAATTGCTTGTTCAAACCATTGATTTAAATTGTTTTCCGTAAATACATTCGCAAGCACCATACTTTGAAAGAAATGACCTGTAGCCACCAAAACACAGGCAATCACTTTAACATTGTCGACCCAGATTTCTCTTGAATATGTTTTTGTTAATTCTTTCATATTTAAACAACCGTATCCTTTCAAACATCAAACGGAATAAAAGCAAATATGATACTATTAAGTCTTCAGGGAATTTTAATATATTTAACATCATTTTTCCTTGCCGTGAAGCTTATTAACAAATCCGTTTAAAAAGCCGAAAAGCACCTGCTTGGCATACTTAAATTCAGGCATTTTCCTGTAAACCAGTAAGAATATTAAATTAGGAACAATACAGCAAATTACCCCTTTTATTATCATATATATAAACCCTTCAGACGGCAGCAAACCGCAAACGGCGTAAGTAACCGCGCCCGCCGCCGAGGTTACGCCTATATATAACAGAGTTTTGCCGAAATACGGCAAAGGGGAGCTTTTGAAATAGTTTTTAAATAAAATCGCCGAACCCCACGGAACATTAATTAACACAGTACACATCAAAGTTGAAATCAAAGCTCCGTTCATACCGATTAATTTAACAAGAATTATATTAAACACCAAATTCACGGCGGTTGCCGCAAGAGGTCGGAATCTGTCCTCCCACCAAAGCCCCGCCGCTTCTCTGTAAGTATAAGTAATTGTAGTGATACGTGGAAGGAGAAAATAAAACACCATAAGCGCCATGGTTGAAAACGGAAAAACCAAATCCTTTCCCACCCACCACTGCATAAAATGCTGATAAAGGCAGAAAAGGCAAACGGAACACCAGCCAACAAGCCAAGCGTTTATAAAATTAATATTTTTAAAATCTGTATAATTTTCTTTTATAGAGCAGGTTACCATTTTATTGCCTATTCCTGCTGTTACTGAAGCAGTGATTATGGTTAAAAAGCCTATTATAGAACTTTGAACGTAATAATAGTTGTCATAAACCGTCAACGGCGTAAGTCCCAAAAAAGCTGAAATAACTATAGTATCAACAGAGGTAAACACAACAGTGTATATCTTAAATGATAAAAGCCCGACAATTCTTTTTTTTATTCCATGCTTAGTCTCTTTTGATAAACTGCCCCTGCATTTTATTTTGGGAAACATTTTATTTGCCAAATAGGCGTTTGCAATATTGGTTATTATTGTGGCAAGGGGCACAACCAATACATAAGTATAGTAATTATGAGTTGTAAGCAAAAGCAGAATTTGAAAAACGTTGCTTGCAACGGAAACCGCCGCGCTTCTTTTACTTGCTAAATCATTCCTTTGAAAAGCAGAGAAAAGAGCCGCTTTATAAGCGAACAAATAATAACCCACCACCGTATTGAAAAGATAAATTGAATAAAGCACATATAAATTTATATCCGCCGGGTAGGAATCTTTTATCAGCTTCGGCAAAAAAGGTATTATAATAACTCCGGCGGCCAAAATTATTGTGCCTATAACATAATATATTTTTTTATATGCGTTAAGCAAAGCGCAAAGCATATCATTATCATATTCGGCTATAGGCTTATACATACTGAAAACTATTGCCGTGCCTATTCCCAATTCGGAAATGCTCAGCACGGAAAGAATTGAGGTAAACAGGCTGTTAAGCCCCAAATATTCCGCGCCGAGCACTTTAATCAATACTGTTCTTGTTAAAAACGGCAGAACTAATGAGGCGATTTTTTCAACCGCTCCCCAAATCATATTCCGCGCCGCATTTTTTGTTCTGTTCATTTGCATTTTAATTTCAGAATCCTTTTGTGATTTATTAAATACTTTAACATCAGCGCCCGGCGTTTTCAAGCGCTTTGCTTAAAAATCTTATTGATTCTTCTTTTTTCTTTTCAATATTTATTTTAGCTGAGCTGTAATCGGTGTTTAAAGCTTTTTTAATATCAAATGATTTTGAATAATATCGCCTGTTTTCAATATCAAGTATTTCGCAAAGGCTGCTTATTCGGGACGACATATTTTCCTCTGCATCACTGCGTTCAAATATAACAAGAGGTCTTTCAAATAAAACAGAAAAGATTGAACCGTGAAAAGAATCCGTGCAAATTAACTTTGAGTTTGAAATAAGCCCTAAAAATTCAGCCGGGCCCACCCTATGCCGCCTGTTTGCCGAAAATTTTTTCACATCAATAATTTCAATTCCAGGTAAAAGTGATTGTATCACAGCATCGCAATTTTCATCTTCATCGCCAAGAAAATATTTAACGGCGAAAGGCTTTTGAATATCAGGGCAAACCTCAATTTTGTTCCACTGCTCTTTTGTTAAAAGCAATGTTGGATCAAGAACCAAGTGTGCTTTGCAGCCGTCAAATTGCTCAACAAGGCTCACAGCCTGCTTTTCCCTAACGGAAATTGCACTGAAGGCCTTTATACCTGCTTTATATTCGGGCAAAAGCTTCCTTGGTATCTCATTTATTCCGAAGCTTGCCGCATAAGCGATTCGCTTGTTATTATCCGCAAAAGTTAAAAATGCGTCTTTGTCAGTTGTGGCAAAATACGGATTCCAAATCTGATCGCTTCCCGCTGCAAAAGCGGTATATCTTTTGCAGGCCGACTTTTTGTCATTTTCAGAAATTAAAGAAAAAGGACTCCAACTAATTCTTTTATCAAATTCACGAATTTTATAATCATCATATTTCATTATTTTTTTTACAAACAGCTTTAAAGCCCTGGAAACTTTGTTGTTTTTATTTCCTCTTTGCAATGTTTCGGCACAATACCCAATATTGCAAAGAACCGTTTGCAAGGCATAATTTTGAAGTCTGTTTCCGTAATTATTACTTAAAATAGTTACTATTCCTACTTTTTTCATTTTATACCTCTTTAAATTATTTTGAAAAACATTTTAAAAGGAGCAGGCAAATTTTATCCTTATAATTCAAGCTTGAATTGATACTGTTTTTGTATCTATATTTATAAAAGCCTTTTTTAATTTTAATTTTCCAGGCTTTTTCTTCCGCTTTGTTTTTCAAAAAAAGGCTTTTATATGCATGCACATATGATTTCATCAGAGCTTCCCAAATGTTACTGATTATTAAATCCGAATCAACTTCTGATTCAGCCAAATCGTAAATTTTTTCTTTTGCTGTAATATCCGTAAGTTTTTTTAAATTAAATTTCTGATGCAAAACGCTTTTACTGTGCATTCTGTATCCGTAAAGCACAGAATCGGTAAAACAGATTTTACCGCTTGATTTAATATATTCGGCATTAAACAAAGCATCCTCCGAAACCGCTATATCATTTTCAAACTTAATATTTGAATGTAAAACAACGGACTTGCGATATAATTTATTCCAAATAAATCCGCCCAAAAACACACCGGTAAGCACTTCATAATAACGCCTGTTTCCCGATATTAAAACAGAATAATTTTCATTTGCATTAAAAGAAATATGATTTTCGGCATAAAATTTAAAGAAAGAACAGCAGCTCATATCCGCATTTGTTTTAATTATATTTTTATACAGAATTTCTATCATTTCCGGAGCAATAATATCATC
>JAJBVR010000196.1 GCA_020859725.1 Clostridiales bacterium
TTTGTATATTTATACAGTTTATTTCAAATTACTTGACTATAAAACACGGTATGTATATAATAAAATCAGTCGGTAAATAAAATACCTGAACATAAAATTATATTATTTTCGGAGGATAACAATATGGCAAAGGAAATTAAAAAAGTTGTGCTTGCGTACAGCGGCGGTTTGGATACGTCAATCATTATTCCGTGGCTTAAAGAGCGCTATAATAACTGCGAAGTTATCGCGGTAAGCGGCAACGTGGGCCAGGGCGCCGAGCTTGACGGGCTTGAGGAAAAAGCGATCGCGACATGCGCTTCAAAGCTTTACATAGAGGATCTTACTCAAGAATTTGTGGATGATTATATAATTCCGACAGTTAAAGCGGGAGCTGTTTACGAAAATCAGTATTTGCTGGGCACAGCGTTCGCGCGCCCGATTATCGCCAAAAGAATTGTTGAAATTGCAAAAGCAGAGGGGGCAGACGCGATTTGCCACGGATGCACGGGAAAGGGTAACGATCAGGTTAGATTTGAGCTTGCAATTAAGGCTTTTGCGCCTGAAATGCAAATAATCGCTCCGTGGAGAACCTGGGAATTTAAGAGCCGTGAAGATGAAATAGAATATGCGGAAAAGCACAATATTCCGCTTAAAATAAACAGAGAAACAAATTATTCAAAAGATAAAAATCTTTGGCATTTAAGCCATGAAGGGCTTGACCTTGAAGATCCGGCAAACGAGCCTAAATACGATGAAATACTTGAAATGGGTGTTTCTCCGGAAAAAGCGCCGGATAAAGCAGCTTACCTTACCCTGCATTTTGAAAAGGGTGTTCCAACCGCTGTTGACGGCAAAGAAATGAACAGCGTTGAGCTTATAAAAAAACTTAATGAGCTTGGCGGCGTTAACGGATGCGGAATAATAGATATGGTTGAAAACAGGCTTGTAGGAATGAAAAGCCGCGGTGTTTATGAAACTCCGGGAGGCGCAATACTTTATAAGGCTCACGAAACCTTGGAGCAAATCTGCCTTGACAGAGAAACGCAGCATTATAAATTCCTTGTAGCACAAAAATTTGCGGAGATTGTTTATTACGGTCAGTGGTTCACGCCTCTTCGTGAAGCGCTTTCCGCCTTTGTTGAATCAACGCAGCAAAGAGTTACCGGTGATGTTAAAATCAAACTTTACAAAGGAAACATTATAAATGTGTGTGTAACCTCACCTTACAGCCTGTACAGCGAAGAATTTGCAACATTTGACGCCGATGAGGTTTATGACCAAAACGATTCCGCAGGCTTTATTAATCTTTTCGGGCTTCCGATTAAGGTTAAAGCAATACTTGACGCGGAAAGAGAAAACAAAGAATAAATAATAAAATATTGTTGGGCGGGCAATTTTTTGTTCGCCCGAAATTTTATATATTTCATCAGGAGGAAAACACTGTGGCGCAATTATGGAAGGGCAGATTCAAAAAGGAACTTGCAAAAGAAACAAATGATTTTAACTCTTCAATAAGCTTTGATAAAAGAATGTTTGAGGAGGATATAAAAGGAAGTATGGCTCACGCCGCTATGCTTGGAGCGCAAAATATAATTGACAAAAGCGAAAGTGAAAAAATAATAAACGGGCTTTCGGATATTCTAAGTGATATAAAAAACGGAAAACTTAAAATTGATATGAACGCCGAGGATATACACACTTTTGTTGAGGGCGAACTTACCGCAAGGCTGGGAAGCACGGGGAAACGGCTTCACACCGCGCGTTCAAGAAACGACCAGGTGGCGCTTGATATAAGATTATATTTAAGAAAAGAAATAAGCGAAATTTCAGATGGAATTAAAAAGCTTATAAACGTTATCTGTGCAAAAGCGGAAGAAAACAAAAACACAATTATGCCGGGATACACACATCTGCAGCGCGCGCAGCCTATAACTTTTGCACACCATATTATGGCGTATGCCGCGATGCTTTGCCGTGATTTAAGCCGTTTAAGCGATGTAAAAAAGCGAATGAACATTTGCCCGCTGGGCTCCGGCGCTCTTGCCGGAACAACATACCCTTTAAACAGAAAAGCAGCTGCCAGGGAGCTTGGATTTGACGATATTACACTTAATTCGCTTGACGGAGTATCAGACAGAGATTTTTGCATTGAACTTTCGGCGGCGCTTTCAATAATAATGGTGCATCTTTCAAGATTTTCAGAAGAAATAATTATGTGGTGCAGCTGGGAATTTAAATTTGTTGAGCTTGACGATGCTTTTTCAACCGGCTCATCCATTATGCCTCAGAAAAAAAATCCCGACATAGCGGAACTTGTGCGAGGAAAAAGCGGCAGAGTTTTCGGCGATCTTACAACGCTTCTTACTGTTATGAAAGGCATTGCGCTGGCGTACAACAAAGATATGCAGGAGGATAAAGAGGCAATTTTTGACGCTGTGGACACAGTTAAAATGTGCCTCACGGCATTTACGCCAATGATTGAAACTATGACGATTCTTAAAGATAATATGAGAAATGCCGCGGCAAAAGGTTTTATAAACGCAACCGACTGCGCAGATTATCTTGTTGGGAAAGGGCTTCCGTTCAGAGACGCGTATAAAGCAACCGGTGAACTTGTGGCTGTATGCATCGAAAAAGGCGTTACTCTTGAAACACTGCCTATTGATGAATATAAAAAAATATGCCCGATGTTTGATGAAGATGTTTATAACGCTATAAACCTTGAAAAATGCGTAGCAGACAGGCGGGTTGAAGGGGGTCCTTCTGTTGAAAGCATTGACTCCCAGATAAAAGCCGCAAAAGAAATTGTTGGACAAATTTGCTGATATGTAAATTGGTTTTTAAATTATTTAATATATTGTTGACACTGTGTTGCACAATAGTTTATAATTCATTTATACTTTATGATATTAAAGGAATGAATTAAATATGGCTTACAAAATAGTTGTTGATTCCTGTTGTGATCTTACCGAAGATATGAAAAAATGGGATAATCTTGAAATAATACCGCTTATACTGCAAATAGGCGATTATGTTACGGAAGATGATAAGGATTTTGACCAGAATGATTTTATCAGGCGTGTGTCCGAAAGCAATGTGCTTGCAAAATCCGCCTGTCCGTCGCCCGAAGCATTCGCGGCGGCATGCGATGATGACAAGTATACTGATATTTATATAATTACAATAACGGATAAACTGAGCGGATGTTACAACAGCGCCGTTCAGGGAGTTGAATTATATAAAGAAGAGCACGGAAACGAAAAAAACATTCACATATTTAATTCGCTTTCCACTTCCGGAACCGAAACGATTATGGCGCACAAATTAAAAAATGCGGCTGATTCGGGAATGGATTTTAAAGATATTGTGCCGATGATTGAGGAATACTGCGTAAAAAACTGCGGGCTGTATTTTTGCCTTGAAAGCCTTGACGCGCTTAAGGGAAACGGCAGACTTTTCAATTTGGCGTCAAATGTTATTGAGACATTAAGGGTTAAGCTTGTATGCAGGCGCACTGAATACGGAAATATTTCCGTTGCCGGCAAGTATTTAACAGAAAAGATAGCCTTGGCAAAATTGGCGGGATTTGTGGCAAAGGATACAGAAGGCTGTGATTTAACCGAAAAGGTGTGTATTATAAGCCATGTTTGCTGCGAAGAAAAAGCTGATAATGTAAAAAAGCTTATTGAAACTTTATCCGGCTACAGCAGCGAAAACATTATTATATTAAAAGCAAGCGGATTAAATTCACTGTATGCCTGCAAAGGCGGAATAATAGTTTCCTACAGTAAATAAGAATAAAACCTAAAAGCCGATACACGTTTAAATGCGTATCGGCTTTTTTGATCAAATACGATTATTCAATTTCAGGAATAACGGCAACGGAGCGTTCCAAGATTCCTTTCATAAAAGCTATTGCAGCGCCGTAATTGGTAAACGGAACTTCAAATTCAGCGGCAAGCTTCATTCGATATTCAATTTCATTTGCGTTAAGCATACACCCTCCGCAATGTATTATTAAATCATACTTGCTTAAATCCTGCGGAAAAGAGGAACCGCTGCTCCATTCAAGATTAAGCTTTGCTTTTGTATATTCCATAAGCCATTTCGGAAGCTTAACCGTTCCTATATCATCGCATTGCCTGTGATGAGTGCATTCCTCGCTTATCAAAACATTGGAGCCGTTTTTTAATTCGTTTATTTTTCTTGCACCGCTTACCGCGGTCTTCAGGAAGCCTTTATACCGTGCCATCAAAATTGAAAAAGATGTAAGCGGAATATTCTCCGGCACAATTTTGCTTACCTTTTCAAAAACCTGAGAATCAGTTATTACTATTGACGGTGAAACTAAAAGCTTGCTAAGAGCGTTTTTCAATTCCGTTTCCACAGACACAACAGCTATACCGCCGTTTTCAATAATATCTCTTATAACCTGCTGCTGAGGAAGAATCAGCCTTCCCTTGGGGGCGGCTGAATCAATGGGAGTTACCAAAACGGCAATATCGCCGTTTTTAATCAAATCACCCGCCAAATTATTTTCTTTTTTAAACGAAAACGCTTTTCCGATTGTATTTTTAAGCTTCTCGATACCGATTTTTTTAACAGCGCTTGTATAAACCGTATTTTTTGAATCATTATAATCGGCGGATAATAAATCCGCGTTATTTTTAACAATTATATAAGGAATATTTCTTTGCTTGAATAAAGCAATCAATTCATTTTCAATACTGTTAAGCGACGTGCCCGCCACAGTAACAAGCACGGCTATATCGCATATACGCAGAATTTTTTTTGCCGCGTAAACACGCTTATCGCCAAGCCCGCCCTCATCATCATATCCGGGTGTGTCAATAATCATAACCGGACCGAGAGGCAAAAGCTCCATAGCCTTTTTTACGGGATCGGTAGTGGTGCCTTTAACATTGCTTACCACAGAAATTTCCTGACCCGTAACCGCGTTGACCAGGCTGCTTTTTCCGGCATTGCGGCACCCGAAAAAGCCTATATGGATTCTTTCACCGGACGGAGTATCATTCATTCCCACATAATCACCCCACAAAATTTAAAATCTGAAATCCCGCTCTCCGTTTTCAATCTTTTTAAGCCTTTGCCTTACAATTTCCTTAACGCTTTCTTTTCCTATATTCTCAATTTCCCTTTCAATAAGCTGCTCGCCTATTTTTTTTGTATCATCGCAGGCATAATCAACAAGAAATTCTTTAAGAGTCATAAGCGCGTTCGGATGGCAGCAATTTTGAATTTGCCCTGATTTGCAAAGGCTCATAAATCTGTCTCCCGTTCTTCCCTCTCTGTAGCACGCCGTGCAGAAAGACGGTATGTATCCCGCGGCCATAAGCCAATTAACCACTTCATCAAGAGTTCGGTTATCGGAAACATCAAACTGCTCTGTATCGTGAGGGCGTTCTTCTTCGCAGTATCCGCCCACCGATGTGCGCGAACCTCCGCTTATCTGACTGACGCCGAGTCTTATAATTTCCTCTCTTACTTTCGGGGTTTCACGTGTTGAAATAATCATACCCGTATAGGGAACGGCTATTCTTATGCAAGCGGCAATTTTGCAAAACATTTCATCGCTGAGTGAATCGTCAAACTCACCGGGGTCTATATCATCCGCGCTTTTTACTCTCGGAACACTTATAGTATGAGGACCAACTCCGTGCACCGCTTCCAGATGCTCGGCGTGCATAAGAAGCCCTGCAAATTCATACCTATATTTATCAAGCCCGAAAAGCACGCCTATTCCCACATCATCTATACCGCCCTGCATAGCTCTGTCCATAGCTTCGGTATGATAGGCATAATTATGCTTGGGGCCTGTGGGGTGAAGATATTCATAGCTTTCCTTATGATATGTTTCCTGAAACAGAATATATGTGCCTATTCCCGCTTCCTTAAGCTTTCGGTAATTTTCAACGGTAGTTGCGGCAATATTAACATTTACTCGGCGAATCGCCCCGTTTTTATGCTTAATAGAATAAATAGTTTTAATACATTCAAGTATATATTCAATAGGATTATTAACCGGATCTTCGCCCGCCTCTATCGCAAGGCGCTTATGCCCCATATCCTGAAGTGCGATAACCTCCTCGGCAACCTCCTGCTGAGTTAATTTCTTTCTTGCAATATGCTTGTTTTTTTGATGATACGGGCAGTAAAGGCATCCGTTTACACAATAATTTGAAAGATACAGCGGAGCAAACATAACAATTCTGTTACCGTAAAAATCTTTTTTTATCTGCTCTGCCAAATCATAAATTTCATTTATTTTTTCCTTATTTTCACAAACAAGAAGCACGCTTGCTTCCCTGTGATTCATCCATTTTCTGATCTTCGCTTTCTATATTACGGAATCAATATATTCCAAATCGTTTTTATGATCATCGGC
>JAJBVR010000168.1 GCA_020859725.1 Clostridiales bacterium
TTAATGTACCGGCGCCCCCCTTTAGTTACACAATCCTTTTCGTGGGCCGGGCACTTTTGGTTTACTTCACCGCCTATATCAATAAGCTGTTCGTAATAATTTCGCAAAATAAGAAGTTCTTTTTTCATTTGAAGGAGTCTGAGATTGAAATTGCTGCCCGCCTTATCTTTTAACACAATCTCTTCAAGTTTTGTTATTTCAAAGCCTTTATCCTCTATAAATTTATAATCACTGTTTGTAAGGCTGTCAAAAAAAGAGAAAATTAGTTTTTCAAGAGTTATATTAATTGACGAATATTTATTAAGAGAGGATAAAAATTTATCCATTGTTGAGCAATCGTTATCTTTAATATCAACAACAATAAAAAGATTATTTTTAAGGTAAATAGCTATACAATCTCTGTCGCCCTCCAGACCATCAGTATTAATAACCGATAATTTTGTAAAGCAATAATCATCATAAACTTCAACCCCGAAGCGCGAATGAAAATCATCATTTTCCAAAACATCAACTGTTGACCTGGAAAAGCCTAACTTTTCATAAATTTTTTTAAATTCCGATAATTTAACATATCCGGCGGTAATATAGTGGCTGTCCAAATCATTTACATCAACTGTTATAACATCATCCGAAAACTGATAAAACATATAATCACCATTAATCACATCTTAAAATTGCCCGGCATTAAGCCGGGCGTTAACTTCTTAATAATTTTTAGCGTTAATTTCAAAATAAGCTTTCGGATGAGCGCAAACGGGGCATACCTCCGGGGCTTCTTTGCCTATAACTATATGACCGCAGTTTCCGCATTTCCAAATTTTATCTTCATCACGGCTGAAAACAAGACCGTTTTTAACATTTTCAAGAAGAGTTAAATATCTGTCTTCATGCTCTCTTTCAATTTTACCTACTTCTTCAAAAAGAAAAGCAATTTCATTAAAGCCTTCTTCTCTTGCTTCCTTTGCAAAAGTAGCATACATATCAGTCCATTCATAATTTTCGCCGTCTGCCGCGTCCCTCAAATTTGTAGCAGTATCCGGAATTCCGTTATTATGAAGAAGCTTAAACCAAATTTTTGCGTGTTCTTTTTCATTATTAGCCGTTTCGGTAAAGAGATTGGCAATTTGAACAAAACCGTCTTTTTTGGCTTTTGAAGCATAGTACTGATATTTAGTATGTGCCTGACTTTCTCCCGCAAAAGCCGCCATTAAATTTGCATGAGTTTTTGATCCTTCAAGTTTCATAATACTTTAACCTTTCTGCCCATATGTTTATATTTGAATTTTGCTTCGGTCAAAGCAAAACATATTAACGCAAAAATGCGAAAATATCCATTATAATTATATACCGTTTTTCCTCAATTTTGTAATAATCATTACAAAAAGGCTCCATATTGCCTGGAAAATAATTATATTGAGCGCAGTAAGCTGACTGATGCCGTTTAAAAAGCCCAAAAGAGCTGCTACTCCAAAGCCTATTGCACATCCAAATGAAACCAGCACTGATATAATTTTTTCGGTGCCCACAATATTATCCGCGCCCAAAACCGACGAAATAAATGAAATGGTTTTTCCGCTGTGAACGGCATAAGCGGGGCTTTTTTCAACAACTGCCTCACTGTATTTTTCAAAACATCTGCCGTTTGAAGACGTCATAACCCTTATGAATCCCTCCGGCAAATCAAAAATTTCCGAAATACTTTTCTCATTTATAAAAGGATCGCAGCTTCTTAAAATAATTGTTATTCCGCTTTTTTCAAGCCGCTTAAGGCTCTTTTTCAAATCCTCATCAGCCGAATAGCTTACAATAAACATTGCACAAACTTTTCCGGCAACAGAAAGATACAAAGCCTTTCTTCCCTTTTTGGTATATTTGTTTTCATATTCCTGCTTGGGAACGGCAACACCGTGGCGAATCAGAAGATCCCTTGTTCCCACCAATATTTTTTTTTGATATATCCATGCCGAAGTGCCCATTTTATCTTCGTATATGATTTCTTCAGCTTCCGGCAGAATAGATTGTTTGCCTATAATAACATCATCAAATACCCGTGCGAGAGGGCTTTTGGTTTTAATTATAACCGCAGCCGTCTGCAATATAGCATCATCAATTTTAGCTCCGTTAAAAGTTTTTATGCCATGCATTTCGCAGCTTCGTTTCCCAAACAAATCAAATGCTTCCATAACAAGCGCATTTGAATTATGAACATATTTTGCGCCCTCAAACCCGCATACCATGGCGCCTCTGCGCTCAAGGGCCTTTGAAACGGAGGAAAGCGCGCTGTTTGACGCCGCAAGAGTTACCGCCGGGCATGAAAGCATAATTGAACCTGTAAGAATATTTAAAGCGAAATTCCAGTTTGAACTTAAAAAACCCACAGCGGCAAAAAGGGCAAGATTAAGTGCAATCAGCACAGGAGAAAGCGCTTTTGCAATTCTGTCTGCAGGCTCATCGGCAAATGATATTTCAAGAAAGCTTGTCGGAAAATCGGTTTTAACACTGTATTTAAGATAAGGGGAATCATCCAGCATATTTCGTGAAATAACTGCCGCGTCAACTTCATTCACAATTTCCTCAACAGTTGATTTTTCTTCTTTTCCGATTAAGAATTTAAAATTCTTAATTATTCTGGAAAGCATAATATTTTTCCCCGCCCCGCTCATAAAAAGGGCAAAAACCGCCGCGCTTGGATAAAGCATTCCTCCGTCCGCGGAAATATCCGGATTAAAGAACATAGCCGCGGTATGCCCCATTGCAAGCAACGCGGCAACAACAATGGGGAAATCATAGTTTATTCCCTTTCTGAAATCCAGCCCGTGAAATATTACATTAATATTAACAAACAATATTACCGCGTAAACAATCATAACGGTAATATAATATGAACGCGTACTGCTTAAAAAAGGGGGCAGATTATTATATCCCTGAAGAAGCGTCAGAGCAAGCAACACAATTCCGAAAACAACAGTTAAAGCAATTTGAATTCTAACTGAAATTTTTCTCTTAACCAGCAAATTAAGCGTTTCCTTGCTTTCACTTTTATCTTTATAATCGTCAATTTTAATTTTTTTTGCTTCGCTTCTTTTATCCCCTTCGACTTCTTCTTTTGCAAAAAGGCGGAATTTATTAACCTTATCTTCTCTTCTTACACGGAGTAATTCCTCTGCCATTTCCTCATCTATTTCCGGCACATCATCAGTTTCATCGTCAAAGCCATCCATTTTTATTTGGTCGGAGCTGTCATATTCATCGGCAACATGTTCATTACTATTTCTTTGGTCTGCCGAAAGCATAATGCGTGTTTTATCAAGCTCTTCAACGGCAAGAATAGTGGGTATTTCTTCTAAATCGGATGTTTTATCAAATCGTGATTTGCTTTTTATTGTAGCGGCTTTTTCTATTATTTTCGGCGGGATTTCCGAATATTCCGTATCCGCTGAATTCTTTTTAAAAAAACTTTCTCCGCTTTTTTTGGGATTTTTTATAATGGTTGTTTTATCTTCTGCCGAAACAGCGCCGGATTTAGCGGAAACATTTTTAAATACTCCCGTTTTACCTTTATCCGAATCAATTTTTTCTCTGCCGGGTTCTTTTACGATTGTTTTTTCCGGTTTTTTATCCGCATTACTTTTTAGATTGTATGTTTTAACATCATCTTCATCCAAATCAAGAGGCTTGTCTATACTTTTTATTTTTTCTTTTGCTTCCTCTGATTTTTTCCCTATGCTGTTAAGAACTTCCTGGGCTTCCTGAAGTATTTCATCAATAGAAAGATTATTATTTTCGCTCATTTCACTCACTCATTTAACATTTATAATCCAAGCCTCTGCCTTGCTATTTCATACATAATTACACCTGCCGCTACGGATGCGTTAAGGCTGTTTACTTTTCCGAGCATAGGCAAACTGACAACCGCGTCGCAATTTGATTTAACAAGCTTTCCCACTCCTTTTCCTTCACTGCCTGCAACTAATGCAACTCCGCCTGAAAAATCAGTTTTGCACCAAGGTTCTCCATCCATATCGGCGGCATACACCAAAATATTATTTTTCTTTAATTTCTCAATAGTTGAATTAAGATTTGATACCTTTGCGATTTTTATATGTTCCAGAGCTCCGCATGAAGTTTTTGCCACCGCGAAATTTAATCCCGCATTTCTGCGCTTCGGAATAATAATACCGTGAGCTCCGCTTGCCTCTGCGGTTCTTATAATCGCGCCAAGATTACGGCTGTCTTCTATTTCATCACAGATAATTATAAAAGGCTTTTCGTTTTTTTTCTTAGCATACGCCAAAATATCTTCAACAGAATCATACTCTCTTTCGGGAATAACGGCCGCCACACCCTGATGATTGGCGCCTGCGCTTAAAAAATCAAGTTTTTTTCTGTCCGCATTTTTTATAACTATTCCTTTTTCTCTGGCTTGCGCGATAATTTTAAGAATCGTTCCCTCATGCTCGCCTTTTGCAACAATTATATTTTCAATTTCTTTTCCGCTTTTCAGCAATTCCAAAACGGCATTTCTGCCGATAACGGTATTTTCATTCATTTTAAATTTACTTTTTTCATTATTCACGGTTTGCCCTCCGAAACGGCAATTATAAAATTCAAAAATCAAATTATTTCGTTAAAACATTATAACACCGGCAGTTAAAATATTCAATGAATACAATGTTAAATTACAAAATCAACGCGCCGTATTTTAAAACATGCGGCGCGTGGCGGTACAAAATCTTATTTATTTTCGGCTTTCGCGCGTTTTTCAATAATTTTATCATCGATTAGAATATTCAGACCCTCCCAATCAAGCTGACGCTTTTCAAAATAAATAATGCTCAGCTTTTTTCTTATGCCCTTGGGAGTCATTTTGGATTCACCGGTTGAATATGATATTTTCATCTTATCAAGCAAAGAATAATAAGCAGGAAGTTTCTTTAAAAAATCCTTATAATTATTTTCACCTTTCCAAACAGTTTCACACATAGCTCCCATTCTTGGATAAATAAGAGAATCCGCCTTTTTCATATTTGGTATATATTCAGTCCAAACCTGAACCTCCGCACCGGTTTCCCCTTTTATTTTGTGATTGCAGGTATTTTCCAAAGACGTATATCCATATGGCAAATCCAAATAATACGCGTGCGAGAATGTGTCAACGCACCTTCTTTTTCCCGGCTCTCCCGAGCAAAGAGAAAAGCCTATATTTTCATCAAGTATTTTAGGATTTAATTTATCATAGTTCCACATATACACCTGATAGCCCCGTTTAGAAAGATAATTATAAACTCTGTTCATAAAATATTCCTGAAGTTCTGTTTCATCAGCAAGATTTTCTTCCTTTATTTTTCTTTGGCAATCACTGCAAAGGCGCCATCTGTGCTTTGGCACTTCATCTCCGCCTATATGAAAAAGTCCGTCTGTAAACAGTTCACAAAACTCATCCAAAACATCAAACACAAATTTATATGTGCTCTCTTTCCCGGCGCAAAGAACATCTTTTTTCACTCCCCAATGTGTTGCAACGGGTAGTTCTCTCGGAAAACATGATAAATAAGAATATGCGGCTATTGCAGCGCGGCTGTGACCGGGTATATCAAATTCAGGCATAACTTTAATGTATTTTGAATGGCAGTAATCAACTATTTCTTTTATTTCCTCCTGAGTATAAAAACCGCCGTAAGGAATATTATTAAAATTAGTGTGACTTCTCCTTGAGCCAATCTGAGTCAAAAGAGGATATTTTTTTATTTCTATTCTCCATCCCTGATCTTCCGTGAGGTGGAAATGAAAAACATTCAGCTTGTGAAGCGCCATTCTGTCTATAAATATTTTCACATCTGCCACAGAATAAAAATATCTGCCCACATCTAGCATAAATCCTCTGTAAGGATATGCGGGAAAATCATTTATTTCAATTTCAGGCAAAATCATTTTTCCCTGATAAAGAATTTGTTTAAGAGTTTGCAGCGCGTAAAAAGCGCCGGATGGTTCGCTTGAATAAACGGTAATTATTCCGTTTTTAACAACTATACGATAACCCTCTTTTTTTACGCTGCCATCTTCTTCAAACAACAAATTCGGCTTATCATTTTCATCAAATCCTAAAAATCCGGTAAAATCTTTAACCGCGTTTTCGCTCAGATTATTATCCGACATTTTGATTTTACCGAAATCACTTTTTTTATTGCTCATAATTTTAAAATCCTGAGGTTGAGGAATAATATTAAACATTTATTTTTTCAATGTAATATAGCAAAAACTATATTACTCCTTTCAAAGTATTTACACTTACTGTTTTTTAAGATGGTGAATATACAATGTAAGTGCAACAGTCAAAAAGACGAAAAAGAATGA
>JAJBVR010000207.1 GCA_020859725.1 Clostridiales bacterium
ATATAATTTAGAAAGCGAATGCTCTGAAATATACTCACTTTCTTTTTCTGATTTAAGCGGAGACGGCATACCGGAAATAATTGTTTTGTGGGATGTTATCAGCAATTCAAAAAGCCATGTACTCTCAGTTTACAGTCAAAAAAATGAAAACGGTGAATTTTCTCTTTTCCAAATAGGGAAAAATATAAATATGAATAATTATATACCGGTTGATATTGATGAAAACGGAGTTAATGAAATGCTGGTGTTTACCGTTGATTCCGGCGATTCGGTTTCTGCTTCCGCTGTTTTGTATTCGTTCAACGAAAACAGCTGCGAAGTGCTGGGCAGCACTAAACTGGACGGGCATATCAGTTTTTATAAAAATATAATATCGGAAAGTAAAAACGGAAGAGTTTATATCTATGCCGATGCTGTGAAAGCAAACGGAAATCAGATGCTTACGGAAATAATACACTGGTCCGATTATTATAACACGATTGTGTCTCCGTTTTACAGTTATTCAACAGGAATTACTAAAAATACAACAAGGTCTGTAATGCTTTCGTGCCGTGATATTAACGGAGACGGATTGATTGAATTGCCAAAAGATTCCGATAGAGATGATTTGCCTGATTTTGTAACGGCGGCGGAATGGAACCAATTTGAAAATTCGGTTTTAAGCATTGTTTGCTGTTCTTTCGCAGTTGAACGGGATGGATATCAGATAGTTTTGCCTGAAAATATTTTTAATGATTTAAGAATAGAGTATTCTGCAGAGGATTCAAAATTGGTTGCTTATGATGGTAATGATAATATAGTTTTTACGGTATTAACAGTATTAAAAGCTGATTATTTAAGCGATTCTCAGGCATATTCGGATTATTCTGAAATCATGAGGGATTCAGGTTATGTTTATCTCGGCGCTTTGGGAACGGGTTCGGATATTGAAATTACATTGGATGATTTAAAATCATATATAAAATCATATGAAGGAGAATAAATTATGAAAAAAGTGCTTGTAGCAGAGGATGAGGAATCTATCCGCGAATTTATTGTCATTAATCTTACCCGCAGCGGTTATGAGGTTGAGCAGGCTGATAACGGTGCGAAGGCTCTTGATTTATTTTCACAGGATGAAAGCGGTTTTGATGTTGCTATTCTTGATATAATGATGCCTGAGATGGATGGATTAACTGTTTGTAAGGAACTCAGAAAGCGTTCGTCGGATTTGGGTATTATTATTCTTTCGGCTAAAACACAGGAAATGGATAAAGTTACGGGGCTTTTTGTAGGAGCGGACGATTATGTAACAAAACCGTTTTCTCCAAGTGAACTTATGGCTCGTGTCGACGCGGTTTACCGCCGCGTTGAGATGACAAGAGGCTTCAGAAAAAATGATTCGACTGCCGATACCATTGTGCTTGATGAGTTTGAGTTTAATTTAAGAAACCGAACCTTGGCAAAAGCTTCCGATTTAATTGAATTGACTCAGGTTGAATTTCAGATAATTGAATATTTCTTTAAAAATCCCAACGCCGCGTTAAGCAGAACGGATATATTGAGACAGGTTTGGGGCAATAACTATTTTGGCGATGAAAAAATAGTTGATGTTAATATCCGCAGGCTTCGTATGAAGGTTGAGGATAATCCTTCTTCGCCCACTCGTCTTATAACTATTTGGGGCCTTGGCTATAAGTGGGTAACAGATAAAAATTGACTAATGGATGTTTTAAATGAAGCAAAAAGTTTTCGGAAAATTACATAACGGAAAAATAGACGGGCTAACAAAAAGATGGCTTCTTAATATCATCTGTGTTGTTGTGGTTATGCTTGTTGTGGTGTTCGTGGTTTCAGTTTTTTCAATAAAAAGCTATTATTATAATTCCGTTGAAAATATATTAAACGGCGGGGCTTCCGTTAACGCGGCGGATTTTTTTTCGGACAGTCTTGCTTCCGGTTCATCGCTTGAAAGCTCAGCCGCTAAATTTATAGACAGCTATTCGTATAAAGATAAATCAACGGCTTGGGTAATTGATAATGACGGAAATGTTATTGCCTCGTCAAACGGATTTATTGTTGAAAACAGTGCTATGCCGGATTATGAGGACGCTATGAGCGGAGATTCCGGAACCGGAAAATATATAGGAAAAATATACAGCAGCGGAGATAAGATAATGGCATTTACAAGAGCCATTAAAAATTCCGGCGGTGTTAAAGTCGGAGCAGTAAGGGTTATGTGTGCTGTTGAAAAGGTTGATGTGCAGATTGCCGTTATTGCTGTTGGTATTTTTCTGCTTCTTTTATGCGTATTTTTGATTATAATCCTGTCAAACCTTTTCTTTATTCGCTCAATAATAATTCCCGTAAGGGAAATTACGGAAACAACCAAACAAATTTCAAGCGGAAATCTTGATGTAAGAATAGAAAAAAAATATGATGATGAAATAGGCTATTTATGTGATTCCATAAATTCAATGGCGGCTGAAATTTCAACGGCCGATAAAATGAAAAACGATTTTCTTTCCACAATTTCACATGAGCTTCGCACGCCGCTTACTTCCATCAAAGGCTGGGCGGAAACTTTGTTTTACAGCAGGGATACAGAGCGCGATGAGCTCACAACAAAAGGACTTCAGGTTATTGTTAAAGAAGCCGGAAGACTTGAGGGGTTCGTTGAGGAACTGCTTGATTTCAGCAGGCTGCAAAGCGGAAGAATGACGCTGAGGCTTGTTAAAACCGATATTTTTGCAGAGCTTGATGAAACTGTTTTTACATTCCGTGAACGTGCTATGAGAGAAGGCATTGAAGTAAGATACAGTATTCCTGATTTTGCCGCACCGGCAAATGCCGATCCTAACAGGCTTAAACAGGTGTTTATGAATATTCTTGATAACGCGCTTAAATATTCAAGAGCGCCGAGCAAAATTTTTATAAAGGCGGAATTTGCAAAATTTAACGGGGGAGACGCTGTTAAAATTTCAATAGCCGATCAGGGCTGCGGTATTTCAAAAGAAGATTTGCCCCATGTTATGGATAAGTTTTATAAAGCAAACGTTTCGGTAAGAGGCTCCGGAATAGGATTGGCCGTTACCAATGAAATTGTTAATCTGCATAAAGGAAAGCTTGAAATTAACAGCATTGAGGGCAAAGGCACTCTTGTAACAATTTATCTTCACGCGGAAAGCGCTCCTTCAAAGCAGGAAATAGATATGTCTATGCCGAAATCCGATGAGGTTTCGGATGATGATATTAAACTTGAAAGGTATTAATTAAATGAGCAAAAAAACACATAAAACCTCCGTAGGCGGGCAGGCGCTGATTGAAGGTGTGATGATGCAGGGGCCGAAAGGTATGGCAACATCGGTAAGAAAGCCGGATGGTGATATTCTTACCGAATATCATTCTGTAAAGCATCTGAAAGATAAGTGTAAATTTTTCGGCATACCGGTAATAAGAGGAATAGTAAGCTTTGTTGAATCTATGATATCGGGATATAAAACATTGATGTATTCGGCCGAGGTATCCGGTATGGAGGATGTTGACGAGCAGGAATTAAGCAAATTTGAAAAGTGGCTTAATGATAAATTCGGCGAAAAACTTGTAAGCGTTGTTGCCGCAATAGGTTCTGTTTTGGGAATTGTGCTTGCTTTTTTGCTGTTTATGTATTTTCCCGTTCTTGTGTTTAATAAGGCAAATGAATGGTCCGGCGGGGCAATAACAAATTTTCAGGGACTCATTGAAGGCAGCCTTAAAATTATAATTTTTGTTATTTACATTGCCGCTGTAAGCAGAATGAAAGATATTCGCCGTGTATTTATGTATCACGGCGCTGAGCATAAATCAATTTCCTGCTATGAAGCAGGTTTGGATTTAACAGTTGAAAATGTAAGAAAATCATGCAGATTTCACCCAAGGTGCGGCACCTCATTTATTTTTGTTGTACTTATTTTCAGTATAATATTTTATACGGTTATAGCGAAAATATTTCCAGCCATAGCCGCGCAAACGGTTTTGTGGCTTATATTAAAACTGGCTTTTCTTCCTGTAATTATGGGGCTTTGTTATGAATTTATCAGATATGCGGGAAGGCATGATAATCTTTTTGTGAAAATAGTATCCGCACCAGGGCTTTGGATGCAGAGACTTACAACCAAGGAACCCACCGATGATATAATAGAGGTTGGAATTGCTTCTATTAAAGCGGTTATTACGGATAATCCGGAGGATGATGAAATAAAGTGACTTTGAAGGAGGCATACAATTACGGCGTTTATTTTCTTTCCGCCAACGGAATTGATGAAGCAGATTTTAAAAGCTTGTGCCTTGCATGCTCTGTTGCCGGTATAAAAAACAATGAATTTTACCTTCATAAAAATGATGAAATTATAATGAAACGTTTTGCTGATTTGCTTTGGCGCGTTAAAAGCGGTGAACCGCTTCAATACGTTATAGGTAAATGGGATTTTTATAATTATGAGTTCTATGTGGGAAGCGGTGTGTTGATTCCAAGGCCGGAAACGGAGGAATTAACAAAATTGGTTATAAATTACGCGAAAAACATTGATTTTCCGATTATATATGATTTATGCGCAGGCTGTGGATGCATAGGCATCAGCGTAGCAAGAGAAGTCCCGAAATCTAAGGTTTACTGTGTTGAAATAAGCGATGAAGCATTCTTTTATTTAAATAAAAACTCGGCTTTTGATAATAATGTTTTTCCGGTTAAGCAGGATGTTAATTTGTTTCCCAAAATTAACGAAACGGCAGATATTATTGTTTCAAATCCGCCGTATATAAAAACTTCCGAACTGAAAAATTTGCAAGCTGAAGTAGGCAAAGAACCTGTTTCTGCGCTGGACGGCGGGGAAAGCGGTTTGCATTTTTATTATTCAATATCGGAAAATTGGAAGTATGCGCTGAAACCGGGAGGTAAGATTTTTTTTGAAATCGGAAACGAGCAGGGAAAGGATGTTGAAAATATCCTTTCTTCAAACGGATTTTCCGATGTTAAAATTATAAAAGATATTTACGGTAATAACAGAATTGTTTCTGCTGTTAAATCATAGTCTGAGAGGTTTTTTTATGACATCTTTAATAAGTGCAATTTTATCAGGAAATTTGATTTTGGCTGTAATCGTTATACTTTCAAGGGCGTTTGTTGTATTTGTTTGTATGCCCGTTCACGAGCTTTCCCATGGATGGGCGGCTTATAAGCTTGGCGATGATACGGCGAAAGCGGCCGGGAGGCTGTCTTTTAACCCTATTGCACATCTGAATCCCGTGGGAACAATTATGATTTTCCTTTTTGGAATCGGCTACGCACAGCCTGTGCCGATAAATCCCTTAAAATTTAAGGATTACCGAAAAGGTGTGGCCCTCACAGCTGCAGCGGGACCTTTTTCAAATCTTGTTATGGGATTTATTTCCGCATTTTTTTATTCAATGCTTCAATTTATATATAATAACAGCGGAAATTCGGTGATTAATTTAGTAGGTATGTTCTTTTATTTTGCCGCTTCTGTAAATGTTTCCCTCGCAGTTTTCAATTTACTTCCTATTCCTCCGCTGGATGGCTCAAGAATACTTGCAGTGGTTCTTCCCGACAGAGCCTATGAAAAATATTTCCGTTACGAAAGAATTATTATGATTGTACTTTTTATAGCGCTTTTCAGCGGAATACTCAATAAACCTATATCTTTTTTAACTAATCTTTTTATGAATATAATCTGCTTTATACCAAATCTTATTTTCGGGTTGTAATAATGGAACAGTTAAATTATAAATTAGAGGTGTTTGAAGGTCCTATGGATTTGCTTTTGCACCTTATAAATAAGCACAAACTGAATATAAATGATATTCCTATTGCCGAGCTTGTTAATCAATATCTTGATTATGTGCGCTTAATGGAAAACGCCGATTTTGAAATCGCAGGCGATTTTCTTGAGATGGCCGCAAGGCTGATTTATATCAAAACCGTATCTCTGCTTCCGCGCCATGAGGAGGCAGAGGAATTAAAACGTGAATTAACAGGCGAACTGATTGAGTACCGCGATTGTAAGCTGATGGCACTAAAATTAAGCGCGCGTACAGATGGATTTAACAGTTTTGTAAGAGAGCCGCAAAGCGGATATGTTAATTATGATTACGAACGTTTTCACGAAGGGGAGGAACTTCTGAGCGCCTATATTTCCGCTGCCGGAAGGGCGCAGAGAAAGCTGCCGCCGCCTATCGAATCGTTTAAGGCCATTGTGGCAAGAAAATTTGTTAATGTGGCTTCAAAAATTTCTGCGCTTATCAAAAAGCTGCAAAGCGGTAAAAAGGTTAAATTTCTAAATCTTCTTGAAGACTCGCAATCAAAAAGCGATATAG
>JAJBVR010000035.1 GCA_020859725.1 Clostridiales bacterium
AATTACAATATACAAAAGTTTAAAATATAATTTAAAGAACATGATAATCCCGCTCTTGCTTATTCAAAAGCCATTTATACTGTCCGGCGTGCTGACAATCGGTTTTCTCTGCCTTTACCGAATATTATAAATTTTTCATTCATCTTAAATAATCAACCCTAAATCCTATTTGGATTTAGGGCTATTTTAGATTTAAGGCATTTTCAAAATGCCTTTTATTTTATATCTTGCTCCAAGTTACTCCCTGAGGGGTATCCTTAAGAATTATACCTTTGTTTTTCAAATCATCTCTTATTTTATCCGCAGTTGTCCAGTCCTTGTTCTTTCTTGCTTCTTCCCTTTTTTGTATAAGGGCTTCCACATCACTGTCAAGACTGTTTTCTTTTTTATTATAAAGAATGCCCAAAACATTGCAAAGTTCATCAAAAAGTGATGACGCGTGCAGGCAAACTGTTTTTGAAACTTTTTTTTCAAGAATTTTGGTATTTATATCCTTGGTTAAATCAAACAGCGCCGCCAATCCGTCCGCCGTGTTCAAATCATCATCCATTGCCGAAATAAACTGCTCTCTCCTTGAATCAATCTCTGCAATTAATTTTGAATCGTTTTCCGAATCCGAAACACAAGCGTTTTCAACGGCAAAATCAAGGCTTTCACGGCACGTATAAAGCCTTTCAAGTGCGGATTTGCATTGCTCGATAATATCAATGCTGTAATTAATAGGAGAACGGTAATGCGATGAAATAAGAAAATATCTGATTACTTCATAACCATAAGCGTTTGCGATTTCGCGGACGGTTTTAAAATTACCGAGTGATTTACTCATTTTAACATTATCAACATTAATGTAACCGTTATGCATCCAGTATCTTGCGAAAGTGCAGCCGTTGGCGCATTCGCTCTGCGCGAGTTCATTTTCATGGTGCGGAAAAATAAGATCCTGGCCCCCGCAGTGAATGTCAATCGTGTTTCCTAGAAATTTTCTGTTCATAGCGGAACATTCAATATGCCACCCCGGTCTTCCGTTTCCCCATGGGGATTCCCAATATGGCTCTCCTTTCTTCGCTGATTTCCACAAAGCAAAATCAAGCGGATCTTCCTTAATTTCGCCAACAGCAATTCTGGCGCCGCTTTCAAGGTCTTCAATAGGTTGATGCGAGAGTTTTCCGTACTGCTCAAATTTCAATGTTCTAAAATAAACGTCTCCTTGCGCGCAGTAAGCATATCCTTTTTCAATAAGAGTACTTATAATATTGATGATTTCATCAATATTTTCCGTGGCCCTTGGATGAATATCAGCATCCATAACATTAAGTCCGTGCGCGTCCGTCCAAAATTCGTTAATGTATTTTTTTGAAACTTCCTCAAATGATATGCCCTCTTCATTTGCGCGGTTAATTATTTTATCGTCTATATCAGTAAAATTCTGAACAAATTTAACATTATAGCCTCTGTATTTTAAATATCTTCTCAAAACGTCAAATACGCAAAGAGGTCTTGCATTGCCTATGTGAATATAGTTATAAACGGTGGGACCGCAGGCATAGATTTTAACCTCGTTTTTATCAGCGGGAATAAATTCTTCTTTTGAACGAGTCATTGTATTGAATATCTTCATTTTATAACCTCCGAATTATTAATAATATTTTCTAATTCTTCAATTTTACGCTTATTTTCTTTAATTGCAGCCATAACGGGATCGGGAAGATTAATTTGATCTAAATCATCAATTCTTTCCCCGTCGATTTTAACAATTTCACCCGGCACTCCCACCACGGTGCTGTTCGGTTCAACGTTCTTAACTACTACCGCTCCCGCCGCAACTTTTGCGTTTTTTCCTATAGTTATTGGACCGAGAACCTTAGCGCCTGCTCCTATCATGACTCCGTTTTCTATAGTAGGATGGCGCTTTCCCACATCTTTCCCGGTTCCTCCGAGAGTAACGCCCTGATAAATTATAACATCATTTCCGATTTCTGTTGTTTCGCCGATAACTATTCCGTTGCCGTGGTCAATGCATACTCTTTTACCTATTTTTGCGGCAGGATGAATTTCAATTCCTGTTTTATGCGCCGAACGCTGACTTACCCATCTTGCAAGAAACATAAAATTGTGGCGATAGAGCCAGTTTGCTTTTTTATGACTTCTCAGCGCTTTAAATCCGGGATAAAGAAGAATTATTTCCAACGGGCTTCTCGCGGCAGGATCATGTTCCATAAAGCTTTTAACCGATTCTTTATAATCGTTAAACATAAAATCACCTCACAAATAAAAAAACCTCTGCCGATACGACAGAGGCAATTAAAAAACTGCGGTTCCACTCCTGTTTATACTCTTCTGCAATGCAGTTTGCCTGTAACGCGGCAAAACGTTCCGAAATACTTAATTTCCTTCGGAAAACTCAGGAGTGCATTTCATCCGTCAATAGTACGCGCATTTCAGCAAGCAGCACATTCTCTGGAAAAATTGTGTCGGATTACTTCTCTCCGTCAAAGTTTGTAATATTAAATTAGTTACATAACTATTATATACTAAAACAATTTTTTTGCAACCATTATTTTGTTTTAATAAGATGCCAACCGTCTTTCGCATAAATAATTCCGCTCAAAGCGGTTATAATTCCTACAATCCAAAAAGCTATTGTGCAGTAAATATTAAGCCAAGGAGTGTTCGTATCAATATCAGGGCCTCCCTCACCGATGGCTAAAAGCAAAAACACCATTCCCGTTGTTGCCATCTGAAGAAATGTTTTGGCTTTGCCGAATTTATTGGCGGCAATAACCTCCCCGGTGGAAGCGGCAGCCATTCTTATTCCTGCCACAAGAAATTCCCTTGCAAGCATAATCATAATAACAATATCGGTATGCCATCCAATGTTGAAAAAAATTATGTAAGCGGCAAAAACAAGTGTTTTATCGGAAAGAGGATCCATAAGCTTTCCGAAATCGGTTACAATCCCTTGTTTTCTTGCAATTATTCCGTCTGCTTTGTCGCTCATACAAGCGATAAAATAAACTAATAAAGCAGCAACCCAATGATACGGGAAATTTATAAAAGCACATGCCAGCAAAACAGGCACACAACAAAATCTAAATACTGTTATTTTGTTAGGTAAATTCATTTTTAAATTACTCCAATCAAATCATAACCGTTGAAATCAATAATTTTAACATCTGCAAACGAACCGATATCAAAGCATTTATCCGTTTTAATTATAATACCGGCATCTATTTCAGGAGAATCAAGATATGATCTTCCTATATAGTTGCCGTTCTCTTTACCGTCAATAATCGTTTTATAAATCTTGCCGATTTTGGCCTTATTAGCTTCCTCAGTAACAGAATACTGAATGTCCATAAGAATATCGGCGCGCCTTTTTTTACAACATCATCAATTTGATTTGCAAATTCAAACGCCGGCGTATCTTCCTCCGGTGAATACTCAAAGCATCCCATTTTATCAAATTTCATTTCTTTTACAAAATTGCACAGCTCTTCAAACTGTTCTTCAGTTTCCCCAGGAAAGCCTACCATAAAGGTGGTCCTTAAAGACAAATCGGGTATTTCTCTTCTCATTTTAATTATTAATGACTTTAACGATTCATAAGAACCGCTGCGATTCATTGACGCCAATATTTTTTCATTGCAATGCTGCAAAGGCATATCAATATAAGAGCATATTTTTTCCTCATTTGCAATAACTTCAATAAGCTCGTCAGTAATTTTATCGGGATAGCAATAAAATACTCTTATCCATTCAAGACCTTTAATTTTGGCAAGTTCTTTAAGCAAAAAAGCAAGCCTGTATTCACCGTATAAAGAAATTCCGTATTTTGTGGTATCCTTGGCGATAAGTATTAATTCCTTAACACCGTCTGAAGCAAGCATATTTGCTTCATTCAAAATACTATCCACAGTTCTTTCTCTGTATTTTCCCCGAATATATGGTATTGCACAATAGGAGCATCTGTTATCGCATCCATCGGAAAGCTTAAGATATGCCCAGTGAGAACTTGATGAAACAGCTCTTGTATCATCAAGCGGCAAATAGCATTTATTAGGGAAAATACTTGTTTTAACTCCACAAAGCGCTTTTTGGCAAACTTTCACAATATCCGAATTAGCACAGATTCCTATGACCGCGTCTACCTCCGGCATTTCTTTCAAAACTTCATCTTTATATCTTTCTGCAAGACATCCGGTAACGATTATTGCCGAAACAATACCTGCTTTTTTATATTCGGCAACTTCAAGAATTGTTTCAATAGCTTCTTTTTTTGCGTCTTCAATAAATCCGCAGGTATTAATAATAACGGCGTCCGATTCCTCAATTTTATCAACAATCGCAAAGCCGCTGTTTTTAAGCTTATTAAGCATAATTTCCCCATCAACCTGATTTTTCGGACATCCAAGAGAAATCATTCCTATTTTAAAATTATTCTTCATCCTCTATCCTTTTTAACGCGCTTTTAATATCCGAATAAGAAAATCCCTTTCTCATCAGAGCCGCTGTAACCTTGTTCTTTCCGTTTTCGGAATTAAGCTTTGGTAAATAAGATTTGTTTATAATTACAGTTAAAGAATCAATTTCATCCGTTTTATTATCAGATAAAGCCATTGAAATTATTTCTTTATCTATTCCGCGTTTTATAAGTTCCTGTTTAACCCGATAATACGAATATTGCTTTGTGTTAAATAAATAATAAGAAAGTTCATACGCGAATTTCTCATCATCAAGATACCCCATTTGGGTAAATTTAGATATTGCATTATCCGCGGCTTTTTCATCAACTGTTCTGAGAAGCTTTGATTTAAGTTCCTTAACAGAGTGGTTCCTTACGGCAAGCAAATCCGCGCATTTGTTAAATGCCTTTCGATTATTTATTTCAGAAATAAGGCTGTTCATTTGGGGTTCGTCAATTTCAGTTCCGTCAGGTATATAATTTGACATCCAAAAATCAGAATCGGTTGTAGCCATATATTCATCATCGAGAAAAATATGAATTTTTCTTCCCCTGCCTTTAGAGGTTTTAATAATCATTAATCTTCATCATCCACAACGGCAATATCAAGCTTTGCGCGGGCCGCGGCTCTTGTTTGCTTGATGCTGTTTTCATCCGGCACTGTTTCGCCCGTATCGGCTTTCGGTATAGCCTTAGCGCTATATTTATGAGCGGATGTTTCCTGCGCTTCCGCCATTTTTTCCTTAATTTGTTTTTCAAGTTTTTCCGCAAATTCAGGATCATTATGAACCATTTCTTTAACTTTATCTCTGCCCTGGCCGAGTCTTTGTTCACCGTATGAGAACCATGAACCGCTTTTCTTTATTACACCGAATTCTACAGCCATATCAACAATTTCGCCGTCTTTGCTTATTCCCGTTCCGTACATAATATCAAATTCAGCTTGCTTAAACGGCGGCGCAAGTTTATTTTTAACAATTTTTGCCTTTGTTCGGTTGCCAACAAATTCTGAAGAAGAGTTTTTAAGTGTTTCAACCCGCCTTACATCAATACGCATTGAAGAATAGAATTTCAGCGCACGCCCGCCTGTTGTAACCTCGGGATTTCCATACATAACGCTAACCTTTTCACGCAGCTGATTAATAAATATAATAAGGCAGTTGCTTTTATTGATTGCACCTGTAAGCTTTCTTAAAGCCTGGCTCATAAGTCTGGCGTGAAGACCTACGTGAGAATCACCCATATCACCGTCTATCTCAGATTTCGGCACAAGAGCCGCGACGGAATCAACAACAATTATATCAACAGCGCCTGAGCGCACCAGCTGTTCTGTTATTTCCAAAGCCTGCTCACCGTAATCCGGCTGAGAAACAAGAAGCGAATCAATATCAACGCCCAAATTTGACGCGTACACGGGATCAAGCGCGTGTTCGGCGTCTACAAAAGCGGCTTCTCCGCCAAGCTTTTGGCATTCTGCAATACAATGAAGCGCAAGAGTTGTTTTACCGGATGATTCAGGGCCGTAAATTTCAACTATTCTTCCTCTCGGAAGTCCGCCGATACCCGTAGCAATATCAAGAGTAAGAGAGCCTGTTGATATTGCATCTACATTAAGATGCTTATTCTCTCCGAGGCGCATAACAGCGCCGGCGCCATACTGCTTTTCAATTTGCTTTAATGCTGATTCAAGAGCAGTTTTTTTATCCTGCGGTTCGTTTTTCTTTTTATCGGCTGCCATATAATTATCCTCCGTTGATTTAATATATTACTGATAATAAAAATTAATTATTAATTATAATAAATTAAGACTTTAAAATAAACAATATGTA
>JAJBVR010000083.1 GCA_020859725.1 Clostridiales bacterium
ATGATTTACCCTATTCCATAAGGCAAAAAAGCATAGAGCTTTCATCAAAGCTTGTCGTTAAAGAGCTGTATAAACAGGAAAACAGAGTTGAAACGGTTAAAAATGAAGACGGAAGTTTTTGTGTAACAATGCATATCAGCGATATGGGAAAAGATTTTATGGCGCTTTCTTTGAATCTTCCCACAAGCGCGCAGGCAGAAATGGTTAAAGAAAAATTTTATAATAATCCCATTCGGATTTATAACAATCTAATCAATTCTTTGTTTGACAATTAAAGACATTAATCAGCATATTGGTATAATTTTATTAATGCAAATATTATTTTTGCCTTGCGTGATAAACGCATTGCAGACAAAGCAAAAAAACGGAAGCTTTATTGGCTTCCGTTAATTTTTTGTGCTTATTATTCAGATTTTTCTGAAAAGAAATTTATAGATTCTTCCGGCTTTTCAAGAAGCTGTTTCATTGAAAGGCTGACTCTTTTTTTATCAAAATCAATATCTGTGATAACAACCTTCACAACATCCCCAACCTTAAGAACATCGGCGGGAGTTTTAATTCTGTCCCAGCTTATCTGGCTGATATGAATCAATCCCTCTATGCCCGGAATAACGGTTGCGAAAGCGCCGAACGCGGTCAGGCCGACAATCTTTGCTTCAAGTTCCGTACCCACGTGATAGTCCCTTTTAAGGATTTCCCAGGGATTATCCTCAACTTTTTTAAACCCAAGAGAAATTTTCTTTGTTTCTTCATCAAGCGATTTTATATAAACCTCAACCTGATCGCCGACTTTAACAACCTCTGAAGGATGCTTGATGCGGGTCCATGAAAGTTCGCTGATATGAATCATACCGTCTATTCCGCCGATATCAACAAAAGCTCCGTAATTGGTGAGAGATTTAACAGTTCCCGTAAGTTTCATACCTTCTTCAAGTTTTGCCCAAGCAGCTTCACGAGCCGCCTTTTTTTCTTCGTTGGCAACAACCTTAATGGAACCAACCGCTCTTCTTCTCGCGGTGTTAATATCTATAACCTTAAATCTTGCTGTTGTTCCCTTAAGAACATCCAGATCCTGATTTTTAGGCACGCCTGAAAGAGAAGCAGGAATAAAAATACGCGTGCCTTTAACCGAGGCGAGAACTCCGCCGCGCACTACCGCTACAATTGGAGCTTCAAGGATTTCATCGTTTTCCTTAGCTTTAACAATGTCATCCCAGCATTTAAAAGCATCGGTTAATTTTTTTGAAAGTTTCAGCACGCCGTCCTGATCGTCTGTTTTCATAATCATAAGATCAAGCTCATCGCCGATTGAAACAACATCTTCGCATTTGTCAAACGGCTCTGATGAAAGATCATCATAAGCGATAATACCTGTTTGCTTTCTTCCGAGAACGTCAACAAATACTTCAGACGGAGTAATATTGACAACAACCCCCTTAACTATTTTGCTTGTGTCGTCATCACTTAAAGATTGTTCGAGCATTTCTGCGAAGGTTTCACCATCAGCAGATGCTTCGACAGCAGCCTTATCGGCCTGATCAGCGGTTTCTGCTGTCTCCGCAGCCTGAGCAGCTGCTTCAACTTCCTTTTCTTTAATTTCTTCGGACATGGTTTTTAGTACCTCCTTGATAATAGCCGAGGGTGTAGACGCCCCGGCGGTAACTCCAAGTACATTGAAGCCTGAAAAATCTATTTCAGAAAGCTCGCTTGCCGTTTCTATAAGAAACGTTGGTGCATTTTCCGAACAAACATCTCTTAGCTTGCAGGTATTGGATGAATGGCGGCCCCCGATAACAATCATAGCATCACATTCTTCAGACAAAGAAAGAGCTTCTGCCTGTCTGTCAGACGTCGCATTGCATATTGTATCAAATATTTTACAGTTTGTACATACCTTTTCAAGAATTTTCTCACATTTTTTCCATTCTTGCCTGCTGAATGTTGTTTGTGAAACGCAAATTAAGCTATTTTCACCAAAAAAATCATTATTTTCTATCAAAGAAGTCAGTTCGTTTTCATTTTTAAAGACAAATGTTTTGCCCCTGCAGAATGATTTTATTCCCCTGACTTCCGGGTGTTCCCTGTCGCCTGCTATTAAAGTTACCGTGCCTTCGGGCTGAGCGCTTACAATTTTGTGAATTTTAAGGACAAACGGGCACGTAGCGTCCACATACGGAATATTTCTTGATTTTATATCTTCAATCACATCTTTTTCAACCCCGTGAGTGCGAACAATAATTTTGTACCCATCCCTGCATTCGGAAGGAGTATTAATTGCCTTGGCTCCTTTTGAGTATAAGTCATCAACAAGCTGCCTGTTGTGAATTATCGGTCCGAGAGTACAAACCCGTTCTCCTTTTTCAATTAAATCATAAACAAGATTTACCGCTCTGTTTACCCCAAAGCAAAATCCGGCTGTTTCTACAAGCTTAATCTGCATATTTTTCAGACTCCCAAAGCGCAAAAATATTATCCATAACCATATTTGCCGCGTTTTTAACATCATGCGGGCCTATATCCTGCTTGTCAAGCCCCATATCTGTAAGAGTAAGCATTTTTCCGTAAGAAACAGTAACGTTTTTTCCGGGTTTTATGGGTCCGGCGCAATAAATGGCAACGGGAAGAACCGATGCGTTGGTTGCTTTTGCTATTATAGCCACCCCTGATTTTGCCTTTTGAGGAACTCCGTTTTTATCTTTAACTCTTTTTCCCTCCGGGCAAATTGCCATAACGTGCCCCTCTTTAATTATTTTCTCTCCGTATTCTATGGCGGAAGTATCCCCTTTTCCGCGTTTAACAGGAAAGCCGTAAAGATGCTTAATAACCCACCCCACAACCGGATTTTTAAACAATTCAACTTTTGCCATAAAATGAAGCGGAGGAACATTTTTCGGCATTGAAACAAAAATCGGATCAAAAGAACAGGTATGATTAATAGCAACTATGTATCTTTCTTTATTATTCCGAGGTATATTTTCGAGCCCCTTAAACTTTAATTTGAACATAATTCTGAATATGGGACCGAAAACCTTTTTAACAAATCCGTAAAATTTATAATGCTTAACAACTGAATAATCAAAACTAACCATTAATCTTCTCCTTAATAATCTTAACTATCATTTCGGCGCTTTCTTCAAGGCTTTTTGAAGTTGTATCGGCGATAACCGAACCAACAGCTGGCTTAAGAGGCGCTATTTCCCTGTGCATATCCTGATAATCACGCTTATTAACATCTGAAAGCACCTCTTCAAATGATATTTTATCACCTTTTGCAGCAAATTCCTTATAACGCCTTTCAGCTCTGCACTCCGGAGAAGCGGTTAAAAATATTTTAACATCCGCATTGGGCAAAACAACACTTCCTATATCGCGCCCGTCCATAATAACATTATTATTTTCCGCTAAATTTCTTTGAAGTTCCAAAAGGAATTCCCTCACCTGCGGAATTTTTGAAACACAGGACGCAGCCATAGAAATTTCGGGAGTTCTTATCAAATCGGAAACATTTTCCCCGTTAAGCATAACCATTTGCGAACCGTTTTTGTCAAAACTTATTTTTATATCGGTATCTTTCAGCATCTTAATTATTTGCGCTTCATCATTTTGAATTTTTTTACGCACAGCGTTAAGTGCGATTGCCCTGTAAAGGGCGCCTGTGTCAACATAAATATATCCCAGTTTTTTTGCCGCCGCTTTTGCTATTGAGCTTTTACCCGCCCCCGCCGGTCCGTCTATCGCAATATTAATCATAATAAAAAATCCTTTCTGATTCACATATTTCTGCCGCACAACACTCCGGTTGAGAAAGCAATTTGCAGGTTAAAGCCGCCTGTATACGCGTCAACATCAATAACTTCACCTGCGAAAAACAAGTTATCAATAATTTTTGATTTCATTGTTTTAGGGTCAATTTCCCTAACATCTACCCCGCCCCTTGTAACTATTGCGGAATCTATGTAATAGAAATCGGAAACGTCAGCACAAAAATCTTTTATAAGTTCAGCTAAATTATGCCTTTGCATTCTTGTTATCTCATTAACCTTTACAGACGGTGAAATCCCAGACAATGATACAATAACCGGAATAAGCTTTTTAGGCAACAATTTTGAAAGAGAATTTATAAAATCTTTATTGGATTGTTCGGAAAATTCACGCTGAAGCCTTTTATCAAGAGTTTTAAAATCAAGCGCCGGCTTCAAATCAATTTTAATTCTGACTTTTCCCTCCTCAAAGCTTCTTATATTGCTTGATGCTGATAATATAACCGGACCGCTTACACCGAAATGTGTAAAAAGCATTTCACCGAAATCCGAATAAATCAATCTATCGCCCTGAAATACCTTTACCGCAATATTTTTCAGGCTCAGCCCCTGAAGAGAAGAAATAAAATTATTTGAGCATACCAGCGGAACAAGGGCGGGCTTAATTTTAACTATACTGTGACCCGCCTGCTTTGCAAGTCTATATCCGTCCCCCGTTGAGCCTGTTGCCGGATAACTTTTTCCGCCGGTGCACACAGCAACGCTTTCACAGAAAAGTTTTTCATTATTGTCAAGCACAATGGCTTTTATTAAATTATTTTCAAATTCAAAATATTCTGCTCTCGCATGCACAAATTTCACACCGGAGTTTTTTGCGTTTTTTATAAGCGCATCAGCCACATCGGAAGCTTTGTCCGAAACAGGAAAAACCCGGTTTCCCCGCTCAACTTTTGTTTTAACTCCTAAATCTTCAAAAAAAGCAATAGTATCATAAGGCATAAAATTTGAAAATGCAGAATAAAGGAATCTTGGATTTTCCGGCACATTTTCAATAAGCTCATTTAAGTCAAAGCAGGCGTTGGTTATATTGCATCTGCCCTTTCCCGTTATTCTTACTTTTGAAGCACATTTAGGCATTTTTTCAACAACGGTAACTTTATTTCCAAGCTTAGCGCTTTCAGCCGCCGCCATAAGTCCGGAAGCTCCCGCTCCTATAACAACCACATTTTTATTCATAAATTTCACTTTCATACTTTCAAATTATAATTTAATCACTAAGCAAAGTCAATTCATCTGAAGCCTTTTCCCATTCTTCATAAAGCATTTCTCTTTTTTCGCATATTTTCTGAAGCTTTTCACTTGTTCTAATCAGCTCATCATAAGCGGGATTGGAATTCATTTTTTCTTCAAGCTCTGAAGCAAGCGCATCAATTTCATCTATTTCGGACTCAATCCGTGAAACACGAGTTTTCAGTTTTCTTATGCTTCCGGCTTTTTCTTTTTTCAGCTTATAATCATTAATTTTTTTGGTTTTGATAATTCAGCCTGTTTTTCCGGGTGAAATTTATTTTCCGAATAATCATCGTAATTTCCGCTGAATTTATTAATTCCCGCCGGGCTTAACTCGATAATGGATGTAGCGAGTTTATTGATAAAATATCTGTCGTGAGAAACAATAAGCATAGTTCCGCTGTAATTAAGCAGCGTGTTTTCCAATTCTTCCCTTGAAAAAGTATCCAGATGATTTGTGGGCTCGTCAAGCAAAAGAAAATTATACTGACCGAGCATTAGTTTTAAAAGGGCCATTCTTGCCCGTTCGCCGCCCGAGCATTTTGAAAGTTTTTATACACATCGTCACCCGTAAACAAAAAAAGCCGCAAGGGCATTTCTGATTTTTGTTTCCGTCATTGCCGGGAAAGCGCTCCAAACCTCATCTATAATTGTTTTGCTTAAATCAAGGTCTGCCTGAATCTGGTCAAAGTAACCGGTGTATAAATTTGCTCCGAATTTAAAGCTTCCGTAATCGGCGGGATATTCTTTCATAAGAATTTTAAGCAAAGTGGATTTTCCACACCCATTATCCCCAACAAGAAAAACCCTTTCCCCTCTTTTAATTTCAAAAGAAATATTTTCAAAAACTTTTTTACCCGAAAATGATTTTGAAAGCTTTGAAACTTTAAGAACATCTTCTCCCGAAATACACTTGGGTGTGAAATCAAATCTGATTTTTTTCAGTTTAACATCCGGAGGAACACGCTGTGACTTTATTCTGTCTACGGCTTTTTCCTTGCTTTCGGCGGTTTTGATATTTTTTTCTCTGTTCCATCTGCGCTGCTGTTCAATTATCCCCTCAAGGCGCTCTATTTCTTTCATGTCGTTTTCATATTTTTCGGAAATTGCTTTTTGCTCCGCCTCTTTTTTAAAAAGAAATTCAGAATAATTCCCTTTAAATG
>JAJBVR010000004.1 GCA_020859725.1 Clostridiales bacterium
CATCACTATGGATATTCTTTTTACTATTGCAGTTTCATTTTACAATGCGCCATTCTTATTTCATTTGTTTTTTCATTTATTATTTCCTGCGAAAGATATTCCGTTTCTGATTGATTTTCTCTTTTGCTCAGATTACTTTTAGCGTGTATATCATTAATTTTTTCGCGCACTTCATTTACGCTTTCGCTTATATAATTCATAGCGCCGCTTGCAAATTTAAGCCTCATAACAAGGCTTTGGCGCAGTGAGCCGTCAGGCGTAATATTTGCTCCGTCATGAAAGAACGCCTCAATTTTATCCGAAAGAACGGAGGGGAAAAGCACAAAAACAGCGCATGCGCAAAGCGCTTCAATAAAATAAACGGCGCTTCCATGTGCCGCAACGGTAAATAAAGCGCAGGAAAGTGCAAAGGAAACAGCCGTGCATATTTTGCCGAAAGAATAAAAAAGAGAGGAAAGCAGAGCGGAAAATCCGTATGCCCCTATTATAAACATTGTGTCTGCGCTTTCTATTGAAAATGCAAATCCTATTGAAAGCGCAAGCATTATACCAAGCCTGTCCGACCCGTAATAAACTGTAAGTAAAATCAGCAAAACCGAAATTATTCTTGCGGGAGAAACACCGCCAAACGTTATTTTTGAAAGGCTCATCAAAATCAGAGCCGCTGAAATTATTATGCATGTTAAATCAGACACAGGCAGCGCCTTGAATCTTAATCTGTGCCTGCTGCAATTAATTGCCCTGAAAAAGAAAAAGGAGCCTCCGGCGCCTAAAATGCTTTCCGCCAAGGTAAGCGCATAGTCCGCCGCGGCGCCGCCGGTTTTTAAATTCACTACCATTCCTGTGGAAATAAGCGCAAGAAAAGTTATTCCCATCGGAAGAAACGGCTCGTTTTTTGATTTTGTTATATCCATTGCCAGAGTTCCCAAAAAAACTATTGTAACCGCCGCGGCGTATCTTGCGAAATTTTGCGGGCAGAATATCAAATAGCCAAGCACCGCTCCTGCCGCTGAGTAAAAATAATTTTTGCTTTTGGAAACCGGAATAACGGAAACTGCAAAAGGAGAAGCGTATTGCAAAACAAAATTTCTGCTTAATATCAGCCCAACCAAAAAATAAACTGCGGCGGATACTGCTTTTAACGCGCTTCTGCTTTTAAGAGTTGATTTAATTTCTTTTATTTTTTTACTTTCTGCGGTTATCTTCATTTTTACACATCCTGCCTGATATATATACATTGTTAAAAAAGTATATATCAGATTAAATGAAAAAATGTCAAAACACAGAAAAAGAACTATTTTTTCTTTTTGTTTCTTAATACAATCATAAATATCATTCCGGCAATTCCGCCTATAGCGTTCATTATCATATCGGTCATTGTATCAACCAATCCTATATAACCGTATTCACCGTGGTATTCGGAAAGGTCAAACATTGCCGTTTCCGGCCCCGGTTTTGAAAGCTGAAGATTCGTTCCGTGAAACGTATCCATCAAAAATTCGTAAAATTCCCATCCCGCCGCAATGGAAAGCGCAAACATAAGCGAAAAAATTGCCGCCAGAGTGGCTGCGCACTCTCCTTTTTTTCTTTGTATTATGCAGGCAAAATCGTATCCGAACACTGCGCATACAATTCCGGAAAGTATATGCATAAAATCATCAAACCACCAAAGTTTATCAAAGCAGCCCATATAAGAGCCTATAACTATGCCGATAAAAATTATTACGTTCAGCATTGTTTGGGAAAGCGGCGGCACTTCCTCAATAAAAGAGCCGTTTCCGAACACCTGAAACATATCCCATAAATGGGTAAAAATAAAGCAGAAAACAGATTCAAATCCCATTACAAGATCGCCCGTGAAAAAAGAATACGCGGCGCAGATTATAAGTGCAATTCTGGTTATTATCCAAAAAGAAAATTGAATTTTCGGGATGCTTTTTGTTGGATGCTTTTTTAATTTATATGCCATATTAAAATTCCTTTATATTAATAATGAATAATAAATATTATAATAGCATAATTAATAAAAATGTCAAACGGCAATGGATTTTTACATATTAACAAATAATAAATAATTTTTATTTGCGTTGCAAGAGACGGCTTATTTTATTATAATATAAACATATAATCTTAAAAGGAGAAAAAGCATGATTGAATATACCTCAATTTATAATGTAAGAAACACAATGTATCAGCAGTTTGAAAACTCTGTAAAATCCAGAGGGGAAAATCCCTGCCTGTATTATTATAATAACACATTATCATGGAATCAAACAGCTGAATTGGTTGATAAATGCGCGGCGGCGCTTATTGTAAACGGTGTTAAAAAGGGCGACAGAGTAATTATCTGCCTTCCTAATATGCCTCAGTGCGTGGCGGTGGTTTACGCGGTTAATAAAATAGGCGCTATAGCGTCTATGCTTCATCCTCTTTCAGTTAAATCGGAAGCTGATTATGCTGTTAATCTTGTGGGAGCCAAATTCGCGTTTTGCTTTGATGTTTCCGAAAAAGCATTTAAGGATGATCCGGATTTAACCGTTGTAAAATGCAGAACGGCTCAATATTTTCCGAAAACTCCGTACGGGGTTATAGCAAACGCATTGTATAAAAAGAAAATAAAAGGAAAAACTGCTCCTGCCGACAACGTTAAAAAATTAATAGACTGGAGTGATTTCCTTAAAGAGGGCGCGGAATATATTGCCGAAAACGGCGTGCCCGAAACGATTTCTGATTCACAGGCAACAGCGGCTGTAATGATGACCGGCGGCACAACGGGAAATCCAAAGGGAGTTATGCTTTCGTCAGAGGCAATCAACAATTTGTCTTATCAGCTGGTTGATGTTGTAACCAATGTTCTTAATATGGAAATAGATCAGGATAATGACGGAATGCTTACCGCGCTTCCCGTTTTTCACGGCTTTGGATTCGCTCTTTGTATGCATGTTTCCATGTGCGTCGGTATGGCTCAGGCGTTATTTCCGGCGTTTGATGCAAAAATGTGTTCGTCTGCAATAAAAAAATACAACCTAAATTATATATTCGGAGTGCCTGATTTCTTTGAAAAGGTGTATAAAGCCGGCTATCTTAAAGGCGTTGATATGTCTGCAATGAAGCTTATCGGATCGGGCGGTGACGTTGTTCCGTATTCGCTTACTGAAAAAATGGATAGACTTCTTAAAGAAAACGGTGCAAAGTGCCATTTTGTTTCAGGCTACGGGCTTACGGAATGCGTAACGGTGTGTACTTTTACCGACCCGCGCAGGGAAGCTCCTCAAGGCTGTATAGGAGTTACTTGCTATAATATTGAGGCTATGACGGTTAAACCCGGAACAACCGAAAAATGTGCTGGGGAAGACGGTGAGCTTTGCATATACGGCCCCACACTTATGCAGGGTTATTGGAATAGCCCTCAGGAAACGGCAAAGGTTCTTGTAAAGCATGAGGACGGTAAAATTTGGCTTCATACAGGCGATATGTGCCGTATTGAGGAAAACGGGGATATTTATTACCGCCAGCGCCTGAAAAGGGTTTATAAAATCAGCGGTTATCTTGTTTACCCGTCATTTATAGAGGAAACTTACAGGTCAATGGCGGAAATTTATGATTGCTGTGTTATCGGCAAGGAGGACGGCGGAAAAACTATGCTTAAGCTTTTTGTTGTAAAAAACAAACGCTACAGAAATGATGACGAGGCCGCCTTGGTTGAAAAAATAAGGACTTTCGGAAATCAAAATCTTTCAAAATGGTCTGTTCCAAGGGAAATAGTATTTATTGATGAGCTCCCGAGAACAAAGGTGGGAAAAGTTGATTTTAAGGTTTTGAATTAATTTGAATTTTATAAAACGGCGGGTAATTTGCAAAAAAAATTCCCGCTGTTTTTTGCAATATTTTTGGGTTGCGGTAAACTGAAAAGTTTGTTAAAATATCTTATATAATTTTATTTTAAGGGGAAAATTATGGCCGGAATAAAAGAAAAAATTCTTTGCGCAGCCGGGAAAATATATAAAACTATCAGCCCTACCGCGCAAAACATAAATGAAGTAAATGATGATTCGCAATCGGTAAATCAGAATGTTTCTTCCCTTTTTCGCACTGCTGCCGCAGAAGGAGCAGTTTTGCTGAAAAACAACGGAATACTTCCGCTGAAATTCAACAGCAGGGTATCACTGTTCTGAAGAGTTCAGTGCGATTGGTTCTATACCGGATACGGCTCGGGAGGAGATGTTAAAAGACCGTATCAGGTTAATTTGCAAAGCGGTATACGTAATTGTGATTCTTTGAAATTAAATGAGGAATTGGCGCTGAAATATAAAAATTGGTGCGATAAAAATAAAATTAACGATTCTGTTTGGGGAATGTGGCCGAGATTTTATCCCGAAATGCCGATTTCTGATTTTGAAATTGCCGCCGCGGAAAATAATTCTGACTGCGCGGTGGTGGTTATAGGAAGAGCCTCGGGAGAGGACAGGGAAAACACGGCTGAAAAAGGAAGCTATTATTTAACGGATGACGAACGTCAGCTTTTAAATTCCGTTACTTCTTATTTGAAAAAAACAGCGGTTCTTTTAAATATAGGTTCAATTATGGATTTTAGCTGGATTAAGGAATACGGCGATAAAATAAACGCCGTTTTAATTGTATGGCAGGGAGGTATGGAAAGCGGCAATGCCGCCGCAGATTTGCTTTGCGGAAATGTTAATCCCTGCGGCAGATTATCAGATACCGCCGCATTGAAGTATTCAGATTATCCAAGCGCCGATTTCTTCGGAAAAGCGGATTATAATAATTATACGGAGGACATTTATGTTGGCTACAGATATTTTGAAACCTTTGCCAGGCAAAGAGTGCTTTATCCTTTTGGGTTTGGATTAAGCTATACGGATTTTAATATCGGCTGTAAAAAGCCGCTGTTAAATGAAAAAGGCATTGAATTTTCCGTTTATGTACAAAACACAGGAAAAAAAGCGGGTAAAGAGGTTGTGCAGATTTATATTGAAAAGCCTTTGGGAATTTTGGGAAATCCTAAAAGGGAGCTTGCGGCATTTGCTAAAACCGCGCTTTTAAATCCCTCTGAAAATCAGGTGATAAAGCTTTTGTTGATATGCGCTGCCTTGCTTCTTATGACTGCTCGGGAAAAACGGGCTTTAAAAGCTCATTTGTAATTGAGGCGGGCGAATATAATTTTTATATTGGGAAAAACGCGCGCTCGGCTGAAAAAGTTTACTCATATTATCATAAGCAAACATCTTTGCTCAGTAAGCATTCACAATGCTGCGCTCCAAAAGAAAATTTTGATGTTATAACGGCTGTGAGGGGTCTTTGCGGATATTTGCCCGTAAAAAGGAAATGTGAAAAGGCAGCAGAAGATTTGAAAAGCAGAGTAATTGAAAATCTTCCAAAAGCGCTGCCGGTTTCATGCGATATGGGTTATAAGCTTTCGGATGTAAAAAACGGCAAAATCACTATGGGTCAGTTTGTTGCTTTGCTTAGCTTTGACGAATTGGAGGCTCTAACAAGGGGCGATTATAAAATGAACAGCCCTTTGGGAGCTCCGGGAAACGCCGGAGTTTTCGGTGGAGTTATTAAGTCCTTAAGAGAAAAGGGAATACCGGCTGTAACTGTTACCGACGGACCGTCGGGGATACGGCTTAAAACAGCGTGCTCGCTTATTCCTATAGGCACAGCTTTGGCGTGCACGTTTGATGAAGATTTGGTTTTTTTCCGTTTACTGTGAAATCGCGCGTGAAATGAAAGAAAAGGGCAGCGATGTGCTTCTTGCTCCGGGAATGAATATTCACAGAAATCCGCTTTGCGGCAGAAATTTTGAATATTATTCAGAAGACCCTTACCTTTCCGGGAAAATGGGAGCGGCGGCGGTAAAAGGGATTCAATCGCTCGGGGGTTCAGCCTGCCCAAAGCATTTTGCGTGCAATAATCAGGAATATAAGCGAACGGTAAATGATTCACGTGTTTCCGAAAGAGCTCTTCGTGAAATATATTTTCGTGGCTTTGAAATTTGCGTAAAAGAAGCAAAGCCTGAAAATATTATGACTTCCTATAATAAAATAAACGGAATTTGGAGTTATTATAATTATGACCTTTGCACATCGGTATTGAGAAATGAATGGGGATATAAGGGCAATGTTATGACGGATTGGTAGGGTGAATATACAATGTAAGTGCAACAGTCAAAAAGACGAAAAAGAATG
>JAJBVR010000010.1 GCA_020859725.1 Clostridiales bacterium
GTAATTAAAAATATTGATGAAAAAAACAATTTCGGTTATAATATTAAAATTATAAATCTTGATACCAGAACGTCAGTTGCTTTAAAAAGATATAAATTAACAAGAAGAAAGCATCCCTATTCGGATAAATTTAACGGGGATGTGGCAAAGGCGCTGGAATATGAAAAAACTATTCTTGAGCCGCTTCGGTTAAGAGCAGATTTTGTTATAGACAGTTCTGATCTTACTTCAAGTCTTTTAAGAACAAGATTAACCCAAATCCTTGTCGGCGAAGATAAAGATATAATGAATATTTATGTTGAATCTTTCGGATTTAAACACGGTATACCTACGGAAGCGGATTTTGTAATTGATGTCAGGTGCCTTCCGAATCCATATTGGTCTGATAAGCTGCGTGATAAAACAGGGCTTGATAAGGAAGTAAGCGATTATGTTTTTTCTTTTCCGGAATCAAAGCAGCTTCTTAATAAGCTTATAGATCTTTTGGATTTTTTGAATCCGCTTTACATAAAAGAAGGAAAAAGCCAAATTGTGCTTGCTATTGGCTGTACCGGAGGAAATCATCGTTCCGTTGTGATTGCCGAGGCGCTGAAAAAGCATTTTGAGCAAAAATGGGATAATGTTTCCGTAAATCACAGGGATATATCTAAAAATTAATTTTGGAGCAAATTAAATGTCTTTTTCAATGCAGGTAAAAAACGAACTGGTAAAAAAAGAATATGAAAAACCCTGCTGTAAAAAATCATTGCTTTACGGAATGTGTATTTTCGGAAAAAGTTTTAATAAAAAAAGCATCTCTCTTCAAACTGAAAATCCACAGGTAGCATCCTTATACGCGGATTTAATGAAAAATATTTTTAATATTGATACCGATATTATAAAATCACCTAAAGGAAGAAATTTTACCGTTTTTGTAAAAAACAGACAGGATTGTGAAAAAATTATAAGATTATTCGGGCATGACAGCGCCGGAAGTATAAAAATAAATTATGCTGTTTTTATGTGCGAGGATTGCAGCAAGGCTTTTACAGCGGGCGCTTTTCTATCCTGCGGTACTATTTCAGATCCGAATAAAGATTATCATTTGGAATTTTCGGTTGCGTATCTCAATCTGTCCAAAAGTTTGTTTACTTTGCTGGACGAGCTTGAACTTAATCCTAAATATACAAACAGAAAAGGATATAACGTAATTTATTTTAAAGAAAGTGAAGCTATTGAGGACTGCCTGTATATTATGGGCGCTTCGGATTCAATGTTTGAGATGATGAACATTGAAATTATAAAGAATTTCAGAAATAAAGCAAACAGGCAGGCAAACTGTGAATCCGCAAATATTAATAAAATGGTAAACGCCGTTTCCGTTCAGGTTAGGGCCATAGAAAAAATATGGAATAAAAAGGGAAAGAATTATCTTAATACCGCTTTGGAATCGGTTGCCGAATTAAGATATGATAACCCCGATTCAAGCCTTTCGGAGCTTGCTTCTATGTGTGTTCCCGAATTGAGCAGAAGCGGTATAAACCATCGATTAAAAAAAATAGTTGATATATCAAAGGAATTATAAATATGTTTACTCATTTGCACGTTCATACGGAATTTTCTTTGCTGGACGGAGCCTGCCGTATAAATCAGTTGGTTTCACGTGCAAAGGAACTCAATATGCAGTCCCTTGCAATTACTGACCACGGTAATATGTACGGGGCTGTTGATTTTTATAAAGCATGTAAAAAAGAAGGCATAAAGCCGATAATCGGCTGCGAAGTTTATGTGGCGCCAAGATCAAGATTTGATAAGGAAAAGGCGCTTGATAAGGATTATAATCACTTGATTTTGCTATGCGAAAATGAAATCGGCTATAAAAATTTGATTAAACTTGTTTCACTGTCTTTTACCGAAGGATATTATTATAAGCCAAGAGTTGACCATGATATACTTGAAAAATATCATAAGGGGTTGATATGCCTTTCTGCATGCCTTGCAGGGGAAATACCGCAGCAAATTTTAAGCAGGGATTATGAAGCCGCCAAAAATACGGCTGTTTGGTACAGGGATGTTTTCGGAAAGGATAATTATTATCTTGAGGTTCAGAATCACGGAATAGCGGAGCAAAAAATCGTTAATGAAGGAATAAAGCGTATTTCCGCAGAAACCGGGATTCCGATGGCGGCAACTAATGATGTGCATTATATAGAGCAGGAAGACAGTAAAATTCAGCAGGTTCTCATTTGTATTGCAACAAATCATGTTATAGGAGAGGATACCGGGCTGGAATTTCATTCAAATGAGTTTTATTTAAAATCAGAGGATGAAATGAAATCCCTTTTCAGCGATATTCCGTCCGCCGTTGAAAATACCGCTTTTATTGCTCAGAGATGCAATTTTGATTTTGAATTCGGCAACACAAAGCTTCCGTATTTTGAAGTACCGAACGGAATGAATCATTTTGATTACTTCAAAAAATGCTGCTATGACGGAATGAAAGAGCGTTATGAAAATCCCCCTCGGGCATATATTGACAGGCTGGAATATGAGCTTTCAACCGTTGAAAAAATGGGCTATACGGATTATTATTTGATTGTTGCCGATTTCGTATCATTTGCAAAAAGCAAAGGTATTCCCGTCGGACCGGGCAGAGGTTCGGGCGCCGGCTCAATAGCGGCTTATTGCATTGGAATAACGGATTTGGATCCAATGAAATATCATCTTCTTTTTGAACGCTTTTTAAATCCGGAAAGGGTTTCCATGCCCGATTTTGATATAGACTTTTGCTATGAGCGCAGGCAGGAAGTTATCGATTATGTAACCGAAAAATACGGCTCGGATCATGTTGCTCAGATTGTTACATTCGGAACTCTTCAAACGAGAGCTGCTATAAGAGACGTCGGCAGGGCGATGGGAATGCCGTATGCTTCTGTTGATACGGTTGCCAAGCTTGTTCCGAATGATTTTAAAATAACTATTGACGAGGCGGTAAAAAAGTCAAATGAGCTGCGCTCTCTTATGCAGGAAAATCCTCAGGTAAACGAACTGATAGAAACAGCCAGAAAGGTGGAGGGTATACCGAGAAATACCTCCACGCACGCAGCCGGCGTTGTTATAACTCATAATCCCGTATCTTCTTATGTTCCTCTTGCAACCAATGACGGGCTCGTTGTAACTCAGTATATTATGACAACGCTTGAGGAACTCGGGCTCCTTAAAATGGATTTTTTGGGTCTGAGAACGCTTACGGTTATTGATGATGCCGCTAAAAACTCCAATTTGGATATTGAGAAAATACCTATTGATGATCCGCAGGTTTATAAGCTTTTTGCAGGAGGGCAGACAGAGGGGATTTTTCAGTTTGAATCAAGCGGCATGAAACAAATGCTTATGAATTTGAAACCCACAAATTTGGAGCATATAATTGCCGCTACGTCACTTTACAGACCCGGACCTGCAAAACAAATTGATACTTTTGTGGAAAACTCTCATCACCCGGAGCATATTACTTATGTAACGCCTCTTTTAAAGCCTATTTTAAGCGATACTTTCGGCTGCATAGTTTATCAGGAGCAGGTTATGCAGATTTTACGCAGCCTTGCCGGGTATTCATACGGCAGAGCCGATGTTGTACGGCGGGCGATGAGCAAAAAGAAAAAGGATGTTATGGACGCAGAGCGCATTGCATTTATTCAGGGATGTGAAAAAAATTCTATAGGCGGAAAAACCGCGAATATTATTTTTGACCAAATAGCGGAATTTGCGAAATACGCGTTCAATAAATCTCATGCCGCCTGTTATGCCCTTGTTGCTTACAGAACCGCATATCTTAAAAAGTATTATCCGGCTCAGTTTATGGCTGCTCTTTTAACTTCTGTTTTGGATTCTTCAAATAAAGTGGCAAGATATATAGCGGAAAGTAAAAGGCTCGGTTTAAAACTTGCGGTTCCGGATGTTAATACTTCAATGAAAGGATTTTCGGCAAACGGCAATGTAATTAATTACGGACTGCTGGGTATAAAAAATCTAGGCGCTGAATTTATAAATGATATTATTAAAGAACGTAAAAACGGAAAATTCAAGGATTTGTTTGATTTCTGCTCACGGCTCCAGTCCGGGCATTTTAATCGCCGGGCTGTGGAAAGCCTTATACGCTGCGGAGCTTTGGATTCATTCGGTGCAAACAGAAGGCAGATGCTTCAGGCGCTGCCGGCCCTTGTAAGCAATCTTGAGGATTACAGGCGAAAAACAATGTATGGGCAGGTAGGCTTTTTTGATTTGGGCAATGATGATTCTTTCGGATTTGAATTTGATATGCCTGATGTTGAGGAATTTCCCAAATCAGAGCTTTTAAAGATGGAAAAGGAAATGACTGGGCTTTATTTATCCGGTCATCCGCTTGATAAATACGAAGGTTTTATAGAAAAATTGGGTTACGCACATACATCCGAATTGACGGAGGCTGAAAAAAATCCACTTTCACAATACAGGGACGGCGGCAGCGTAACTGTGTGCGGAATTATAAGCGGTATTACGGTTAAGCAAACAAGAAACGGTCAAAATATGGCGTTTGTAACGGTGGAGGATATGTTCGGCTCTGTTGAAGTAATTGTTTTTCCGAAAATCCTCCAAAATTATAACCGGTTTATTGTTTCGGGCGAGGTTATAACTGTTTCGGGAACACTTTCCATTGAGGAAGAGAAGGACCCTAAAATCCTTGCAAATGTTATTGGAGGAGCTCCTGATGATAATTCAAAACCGGTTTTTGAAAAAAATAAAGTCGGAGCTGATTATCATTACTCCGCTGATTCTCCAATGGAAAATTTAAATCAAAAAAAGAGTAAGAGGCACGGTCTTTATCTTCGCTTTGATTCAAGAAATGATAATAAAATTAATAAAGCTAAAATCTTAACTTCTATTTTTGACGGCGAATGCCCGTTGTACTATTATTATTTGGATGAAAAAAAATATGAACTTCAAAGGAAAAGTGATTTTGTTTATCTTAATAAAACTATGGTTTCGGAGCTTTCACGTCTCTTGGGTGAAAAAAATGTGGCAGTTATTGATTGATTATGATTATTTTACTTGACTTTTTATTTTAATTTGAGTAAAATTATGTTTCAGGTAATTTAGTATTTAAGTATGAGGAGTAATTGTTTTATGAAAACTATTGCAGTATTAACAAGCGGCGGAGACGCTCCCGGAATGAACGCTGCGGTTCGTGCGGTTGTAAGAACCGCGTGTGTAAACGGCATTCGTGTACTTGGAGTTATCAGAGGTTATAACGGTCTTATTAACGGAGATTTTGTAGAACTCGATCTTCGCTCTGTTTCAGATATTATTCATAGAGGGGGCACAAAGCTCTACAGCGCGCGCTCGGCTGAATTTGCAACCGAAGAGGGTATGCAGAAAGCTATTCAACAGTGTAAAGAAAACGGAATTGAGGGCGTTGTTGTTATAGGAGGAGACGGTTCTTTCCGCGGAGCGCAGGATCTTTCCGAGCGCGGAATCCCATGTGTGGGCATTCCCGGCACTATTGACAATGATATTGCCTGCTGTGATTATACTATTGGGTATGACACCTGCCTCAATACAATTATGGAATGTGTTGATAAGGTAAGAGATACTACGGAATCTCATGACAGATGCACGGTTGTTGAAGTAATGGGGCGCAGAGCCGGATATCTTGCGCTTAATGCCGGTATTGCCGTTGGGGCAACGTCAATTCTTATACCGGAAATCAATTTTGATATTGAAAAAGATGTTATTGAAAGAATGAAGCACACACAGCTGACAGGTAAAAAGCATTTTCTTATAGTTGTTGCGGAAGGCGTCGGCGTTAATGTAACAGACCTTGCCCACGATATACAGAAAGAAACCGGGGTGGAATCACGCACTTGTATTTTAGGGCATATTCAGCGTGGAGGCTCGCCTACTGTTAAGGACAGAGTTATGGCAACCAGAATGGGCCATTATGCCGTCAAAAATCTTTTGATGAAAGGCATAGGCAACCGTGTTGTGGCTGCTAAAAATGATAATGTGGTTGATTATGATATATTTGAAGCTCTTAATATGAAAAGGCATATTGATGAGTATCTTTATCAAATAGCTATGGATGTTTCAATTTAAAATTTTAATTTAATGTTTACAGCAAAGTAATAT
>JAJBVR010000125.1 GCA_020859725.1 Clostridiales bacterium
CCTCTGATAACTAATTTAACTAATTCAGTTAAAATAATTATACTTAATGAAAGCAAAAACAATTTTATCCACATTGTCAATCCAAGCGGAACTGTTCCAAAAAATGCTCCGCCGAATTGAATTATACAAATCTGAAGTATAAATGTGCACCATACTACTAAAAGCATAAGCTTGTTTTTAAAGAAGTTTTTGAAAATACTTTCACTGTTAAGCTCGCGGCAGTTAAACGCGTTAAACAGCTGGAAAAGAACAAAAAGTGTAAACAAAACCGTATGCTGTTCTCCATCGGCAGCATTCAAAAAGTTAAAAAGATATTGGCAAAGGAAAATTACAGACATATAAATGCCGGCAGCGGAAATTCGGCCGAACATGGCTTTTGATATAATACTTTCATTTCGCTTTACCGGCAAGCGGTTCATAAGATTTGAATAATTTGGCTCCAATCCCAAAGTCAGCGCCGGAGGACCATCCATTATAATATTTATCCAAAGCAGTTCAAGCGCGTTGAACGGCGCTTTCAGCCCAAGCAAAATAGATACGAATACGACTACAACCGAAGCTAAATTTACCGTTAGCTGAAAACTTATAAAGCGCTTAAAATTCTCATAGATATTTCGCCCCCATTCAACTGCCTTAACAATCGTTGCGAAAGAATCATCCAAAAGTACAATATCACTGGCTTCTTTTGAAACCTCGGTGCCTGAAATTCCCATTGCGATTCCCACATCAGCGTTTTTCAGAGCAGGAGCATCATTTATACCGTCACCTGTTACGGCAACAACATTTCCCGATTGTTTTAGAAGCTTTACAATTCTCATTTTAACAGTTGGCGTGCTGCGGGCAATAACTGAAATTTTCGGAAGTCTTTCAGACAATTCATCATCGCTCATATTTTCAATTTCATTTGCCTCAACAGCCAAACCGCCGTTATCAAGCAAATGAAGCTCATTTGCGATTGAGGATGCCGTAACAATATTATCACCTGTTAAGATTTTTAATGAAATTCCCGCGTGTTTGCAGGATTTTACAGCGTCGTAAACATCCTTGCGCAAAGGATCTGATATTGCAACAAAGCCGTCAAACACCATATTACTTTCCATTTCACAGTGATTTGACTCGTCCTTAAAATTTTTAATCTCAGGCAATTTTTTATGAGCAAAAGCAATTACCCTCATCGCCTTTTCTTCTGATTTTAAAATATATTTTTCAATCTTATTTCTTTCCGATTCGTCAATACGGCACATTTTTAAAACATGTTCCGGACTTCCTTTAACATATGCAATAACATCTCCGTTAACCTTAGAAATCGTGGTCATATGCTTTAATTCAGATGAGAAAGGAAATGAACAAACAATATCGTGCTCATTTCGCTCGTCATGGTATGTTTTTCCGCTTATCCTGCGTGCTTCTGACTGCTCATAAAAATTAAGCATTGCACATTCCGTCGGATTCCCTATGAAATCGCCTGTTTCACTTATATCGGCGGTTGTATTAAGGCAAATATTATGAATTAAATAATCAGATGACAATTCGCTTGTATTTTCAATGTATTTATTATTATAAAACGCACGAACAGTCATTTTATTTTCAGTAAGAGTGCCTGTTTTATCAGAGCAAATGACATTTATGCATCCGACTGTTTCAGACGCTATCATTTTTTTTACCAACGCGTTTTGTCTGGACAGCTTTATTATATTTATTGAAAGCGAAACAGCCACAATGGTGGGTAGACCTTCAGGTACGGCGGCAACTATAAGAACAATGCTTGTTATAAAGGCGTCTAAAACCTCATCGAAAGCTAATCCGTTGTGAAGCGAAAAAGAGATTATCTGTGAAATAAATACAACGGCCGCCGCGATAACTCCGAGCACAGTAATAATTTTCCCCAAATGAGTAAGTTTTTCCTGTAAAGGAGTGCTTTCCTTTTTTACATTACCCAGTTCGCCGGCTATTTTTCCGAATTCCGTGTTGTCGCCTACAGATGTTACAAGCATTTTGCAGTTTCCAGATGTTATATATGTACCGCTGTAAAGCATGTTTTCACGCTCAGCAAGAGGTATATCGTCATCTATAAATATTGTGTTTGAATTCTTTTTCGCCGATATGCTTTCACCTGTCAAGGCTGATTCATCCACAGTTAAATCAATGCTGTCAATCAGTCTTCCGTCAGCCGGAACCTTATCCCCTGCCGAAAGCAAAACAATATCTCCTGCCACTATTTCGGCTTGGTTAAGCATAATTATTTCATTATTGCGAATAGCTTTAACAATCGTATTTGAGCTTATATCCGATAATGCTTCAAATGCTTTAGCGCTTTTTCCTTCCATAACAACACTTATTATGACGGAAAGAGCAATAGCTGCGAAAACACCTATGCATTCAAGAAAATTAGATTCCCCACCTGTCAGGCTTCTGAAAATATTAACTCCGAGTGCAATTAATCCCGCGGCAATAAGCATTATAATCATCGGTTCCGTTGCGGCGTCCCAAATCCGCTTTAAAAGTGATTCCGGCTTTTTTTTGGTAAAGGTATTTCGACCGAATTTAATTCGATTACTCTCGACGGAGGAGTCCGACAAACCTGAATTTACATCCGTTTCGAATTTTTTAATAAGGTTACTTTTTGATTCGGTAAATTCTTTCATAATTAACACCTCATAATTTATTTAACAACAAAAAAGACCCATGCAGCATTTAATCAAAAATAAAGATTAAACACTGCGTGAGTCTCGTTTTTTAAGATAAGCCAGACCGAGAACGGCCAGTATGTTGACTTATCACATATAAATTATGCAAACTACTCCCTCAAGCGGGCTTTTAAATTGTTTTGAAATTATAGCACAGTTTTAATTAATTGTCAACAATAAATTAATGTTACGCCGTTAAAATTAATTTTGAATTTTCGATTTGATTTTTTCATAAATTTCAACTATTTTAAATCTTATTTCATATTTATTATCCGAGGCTACAAGTTCTAATTCATCATCATTTAAAACGTTGTTTAATTCACTTTCGGAAACAGACGGCAGGCATATTGCCGGAAACATAACACACCACCAATTATGCCCCTCAGCTTTTCCTATCTCAATTTTAAGGGCATTATACATACCGCTTGGAAGAGTTATTTCATCGTATTCTCTTGTATTAAAATATTCCCTGTCAACATAAGCGTTAACGGAATAATCGCAGCCGTTTTTCCTTAAGCAGCTTTCGGCTGTTTCTTTAAAAAAATCAATTTTACTTTCACATAAATTTATCATTTCCTCAAGTGAAGAACAGTTTTTAAACATTGCGTTGCTTTCGTTTAATACAGCGTCACGCACCTTAAGTTTTAAATTCTGATCCTCCTGAGAATCAGAATTTGCAAGAATATGAAGTCTGAACACTTCCCGGGATAATTTTCGCTTGTTTGTATAAAAGGAACAATATATGCAAATATCAAAAGCAAACACACAAAAACCGGAACAAATATCTTTATAGATTTATAATTATTCATATAAAAAACCTGCCTTTCAAATAAAAGTGTTGGCAGGTTTTAATTTGCTTATTCAATTATTTCTATTATTTTGCATCCTTGCTTAACCGGTTTGCACACGGCAATGTCAGCCGCTAAATCTTTTAATTCTTTTGATGCAGAAACAGCGTCGTCCTTTTTTTCAAAAATTCCGAATACCGTTGGGCCGCTTCCGCTCATACAAACACCGCGCGCGTTATTCTTTTTCAAAATTTCCTTAATCTCTATTTTCCCGGGAATTTCTTCAAACTGCTCGAAAACATTTTCCATTTTTGAACAAATTTCATCTATGTTTCTGCTTTGCACAGCACACAGCATTCCGAATTTATCGGGAGTATGATTTTTACCGTATTTATCAAACTGGCTGTAAGCAAAAGCTGTGCTCACACCAAAATCCGGCTTGGCTAATACAATAAAGCAATTAGGAAGCTGTTTAACTTTGCTTAACACATCGCCTTTCCCTTGAGCAAGAAGAGTGCCTCCCGTCAGGCAAAAAGGCACGTCAGCGCCTATTTGAGCTCCCAATTTGCACAATTCCTTTTCCGAAAGACGTGTGTTAAAGATTTTATCAAGCGCTGTTATTACCGCCGCTCCGTCGGCGCTTCCGCCGGCAAGACCGGCGGCATGAGGTATTCGTTTTTCAAGATTTATTTCCACACCGCAGTCAACTATGCCCTGACTTTTGAAAAAAGCGTATGCGGCTTTCCAAGCGATATTTTCGGAATCTAAAGGTATATCGGTTAAATTGCTTGTGATGGAAATTGTTTTTGAATCGCTTTGCGAAACTGTAACAACATCATAAACATCAACACTTTGCATAATCATAAACAAATCATGATAGCCGTCCGTCCTTTTATTTATAATATCAAGCATTAAATTAATTTTTGCGTACGCGTTAACCTTAACCTTCATATTTTTCCTTTCCCATACTGAGTAAACTGCTCAAATTAACGAAAACAGATTCAGCAAAAGTTTATTTGATTAATAAATTCTTCAATTCTGTCTATAGCCTTTTTCAGGTTATCTATTGAGTAGCAATACGAAACCCTAATGTATCCCTCTCCGCATTCTCCGAATGCGTTTCCAGGAACTACGGCAACTTTTTTTGAGTAAATAAGTTTTTCACAAAATTCTTCACTTGAAAGGCCTGTAGATTTAATGCAGGGAAATACGTAAAAAGCCCCTTCAGGTTCAAAGCATTTCAAACCTATTTCATTAAAGCGCTTAACCACATATTTTCTGCGCATATCATAATCGTCTCTCATTTTAGCAATATCGTTATCACCGAATTTAAGGGCGTCAATAGCGGCATACTGGGAATTTGTGGGGGCGCTCATTATTGCAAACTGATGCAATTTTGTCATTTGCTCGATAATAGGAGCCGGGGCAAGTGCATATCCCAGTCTCCATCCTGTCATTGAATAAGTTTTTGAAAATCCGTTTATCACAACTGTTCTTTCTTTCATTCCGGGAAGTGATGCTATTGTGCAGTGAGGAGTACCTCCGTATGTAAGTTCACTGTATATTTCATCGGAAAGCACAATTAGATTATGTTTAATAATTGTTTTTGAAATTGCCTCAAGTTCTGATTTTCTCATTACCGCTCCTGTGGGATTGTTCGGAAAAGGTAAAATAATCATTTTGGTATTTTCATTAACCGCGTTTTCAATTTCCTGAGGAGTAATTTTAAAATTATTTTCTTCTTTAGCGCTTATTACCGTTACATTTCCCCCGCATGTTTCTATTATAGGCTTATAGCAAACAAAACTCGGCTCAACAACCAGCACATCATCTCCGTGGGAAATAAGTGTTCTGACAGCCATATCAATTCCTTCGGAGCCGCCCACAGTAACAAGAATTTCATTTTTCGGATTATAAGTAATTTTATATTTTCTCTCGTAAAAAGCCGAAATTTCTTCTCTCAGCGAAATCATTCCGGCATTTGCGGTATATCTTGTTGCACCTTTATCCAAATAATCAATAGCTGTTTCTCTGATATGCCACGGAGTTAAAAAGTCAGGCTCCCCTACTCCCAAAGAAATAACATTTTCCATTTCTTCCGCAATAGAAAAAAATTTTCTTATTCCGCTTGGTTTAACATTTTTAATACTTTTATTAATTAATTTATTATAGTATATCAAAGGGAAATAGTCCCCCTGTCATCTACAAAATTTTCAGAAAAAATAGCGCCTTTTTCTTTGAATTTCTTTAAAATGAAATGTGTGGCGGTTGAAACAACGCCTTCAAGTGGTGACAAACGATTGGCAACAAACATAGCCACCTCGTGAAATGATTTGTCCGTAACCATAACCGTTAAATCAAAAGTACCGCTCATAAGATAAACCGCTTCCACTTCTTCAAGTTTTGCAATTCTTTCCGCCACATCATCAAAGCCGTGCTCGTATTTCGGCTGTATTTTAAGTTCGATAAGCGCGGTAACTGTTTCGGAATTTGTTTTTTCATTGTCAATAATTGCTTTATAGCCTTTAATTATTCCCGAGTCTTCATAAAACTTTATTTCTTTTTCAACATCACTTTCACTCATTCCGAGCATAACCGCTAGATCGGAACTTGAAAGCCTTGCATTGTTTTCAAGTAAATTTAAAAGCTTATCATTCATAAAATTTTTC
>JAJBVR010000019.1 GCA_020859725.1 Clostridiales bacterium
CCTTAATACCGCTTTCTATAAGATAATCACGAAACAAATAAAACAAAAGGTAGCTTTTGCCGCACCGCCTGATTCCGGTAATAACCTTAATCAAACCATTTTCTTTTTTGTCAATCAGCCTGCTTAAATAGGCATCTCGGCTTATAAGCTTTTCCATAGAATTTTCCCCCGCTTAAAACTTGCTGCACTTTTCCCGTAAATTATAACTGTATCATAACATTATTTTACCTAAAAAACAATATTATAATTAAAACTTAGTAGAAAATTTCCCTAAGTTTTAATTTTAAGCGTTATTCTTGTTCTTTATTTATTGCGTCAAATTCCTTTTGTATCATCTGTCTATACTGCTCTTTCACACTCTCCGGTGCAAGTATCTGTACCTTGCCGCCGAACCCGAACACCCAACCGAAAAAGGTCTGACTGGCTGACACTTCGGTAATCAGCCGGAAAGAAGTCATATCATACGCAAGAGTTGTCACATCTTCTCCGAAACGATCAATCATCGTTTTCATCAGACTGTTATCGCAACGCAGATCCACCGTTACCTCATCGCCGTCATACATAAAGAATACTTCCTTTGTAAAATCAGCAATATTGAAATCTTCCGGCTGCGGTATGCTTGTCTTTTCCAATATTCCCGGCGTGGCAGCAATGCGGTCAACCCGGAAAGTCACAATCTTGCCTTTCTTTTTGGAATAGCCGATCACATAATAGTAATCTCCATTCCATAAAAGATTGTAAGGACTGAGTTTGTAGACCTCTCCTTTGTTTTTCAATACTTTTTTCTTTAGTCCTGTATAATCGTAATACTGAAAAGAAATCTGCTTGCCGGCATTGATAGCGTCGTTGATTGTATCCACTATGTAATAAATCTGCTCATTGTCCGGCTTAATTCTATCGGCAATATAATTATTCCGCTTGAGCTTGGATATCTGACCCCGACTCGTTAATGTATGGATTTTCTCAATCAGTGCATCGCTTTTCTTCTTCGTAATAAACTTGGAGGACTCTACTGCGTCAATCAGCAGCTTCAGCTCCGGCAGCTCGAACCTGCGGCTTGCAATAAAATATTTGCTCTGCGTGGAGTGTATGGTAAAAATGTCCAGTCCATATTCCACAAGTGCGGCAATATCCTTTGTGATGGTTGTCCTGTGTGCGGATATTCCGTATTCGTCATTTAATATATTGATTAACTGTGTTGTGGAAAGAGGATTTTCTTCATCGGTTCTTTCCGGTAAAATCTTTTGTAGGTATAAAATTCTTGGCTTTGTTTCCATAATATCTTTCCAATCAAACATTCAGTGCAATGACTATTCTGCTGCTCTTAAAATGGATTTACTCATTTTCCGGTTTTAATATTTTTGTGACGAAAAGACAGGGCGATTGCTCACCCTGCCTTTGGAGTTTGAACTGACGTAGAGAACAGCCCCAGTTTTTAGCGGTATTAACAGCTTTTTTTCACCGGCTGAACTACGTGCTTGTTTGCCCAGCTCACCGCAGACTTTGCAGCTTTTTTTACTGAATTTACCGCGCTTTTAAACCAGCCGTGACCGCTCGGGTCTGTAATATTCAGCGGGTTGTTGCCTGCATAGGCATAAAGATTCCGTGTTATCGGTTTTTCGATGCTTCCGAGGACTGTATCCTTTGTAAGGAATCTTCCGCTTGAAGCGTCATAATACCTTGCACGTAGATACTGATTATTCGTTGAGCTGTCCGTATATTCGGCGTTATACTGATACGGATTATTCAGCGTATAATTTGACTTAGTGGTCACTCCGTAAGCGTCATAGGTATATGATATCATATTTCCGCCGGAATTTCCAGCTAAACTTGCAACGGAGCCTCTTCCGTCATAGAGATAATATCCTTTTGTGCCGTTGATTGTGGCACTGCTGCGCCGGTCGCCGTATTCATAAATATTTGTTATGCTTTGGTTAGCGCCGTACTCCATTAACACCTGAGTGTGCTCTGTGTTGATATCGTTTATATAACCCGTCAGCTCATAGTTGATTGCGGTGTTCTGCGTTACTCCGTTCGGTATCAGCATTTCGTCACGGATCATATCATGGTCGTAGGAAATACCGCCCGAAGCATAGTTGTAGTAAACATTTTCAGCAGTACCCGCCTGATTTGACACATATTCGGAATTTTTACGATAATCAAGGCGGAAAATTCTGTCTCCGTTTCCGTCATAAAGCGCAGCCATAAGCAGGGAGCCGTTTTCCGATACCGCTTTTAAACGGTTTTCGTTATCATATGTATAATCACGTACATTTTCCGTTTCATTGCAGGTGGTATTTTTAAGATTTCCGTTTTCATCATACGTAAGAATTACGTGCTTATACTTATTGTCGTCATCGCAGTTGCCCTCTATGTCCGTTATCTGATTATTATCGTTATACGTATACTGTGTGTTGCACAGGGCGCTGTCTGCGTTTGTTTTTACGGCTGTAAGCCTGTTTCCGGCATTGTCATATGTGTATTCCGTGGTATAGGTTTCAACAACATCGTTATCCTTGTATTTAGTATACAAATCGGAAACAATCTGCCCTCTGCCGTCATATTCGTAATTATGTGTTACAATATTCTTTTCATCCTGTGCGGATTCACTGAGGATATATCCGGATTTGTCATAAGTATATGTAAATTCGGATAATTGCTTGGATGTTCCGTAATACGGTTCCTTACCCATATTGACAAGCTTTGTGATTTTACCCATATCATCATATTCTATGGTGGTATAGGTGCTGTTGGGTCTTGTTACCTTAACTACATTGCCGTTATCGTCACGGTCATACGAAGTTATTTTACCCTGTCTGTCCTTAATCTGTGTCAGCTGATCAAGTACGTTGTAGGTATACTGAACCGTTGTGTTGTCAGGGTAAGTGAGCTTTGAGATATTGCCGTATTCATCATAGGAATACTTTATCTGCCTGCCGTTTGAAAGGTTAACGGCTGTGATTCTGCCCGCTTCGTCATATTCATACTCTGTTGTTCCTGCAACATCATCCATAGAAATTCTGTTGCCGTCAAGGTCATAGCCGTAGAGCGCCTGCGGGTCTTCCTCATCATCGTAGAATGTCTATTCAATTTTCAAGGTTCTTGAGTTTTTGTCCTCACTAACCAATTGGGGAAAAATTTTGCGTTTGAAAGAAAAAACTTTTGCAAAAATGAAAAAAATTTTTTCACCTCCATTTGGGCATAAAAAATGCCCCTTACATCTTTGATTGATGCAAGGGGTACAAAATGAAAAAGCCCGCTGATTTCTCAGCGGGCACATTAACTTATATGAAGTTGTCTGAACTCAGCGTAATTCGCACAATGCCAAAACTGTCTTTGGCTTAAGTTTGGCTTAAATTGGCTTAAGCTTTGGCTTAAAAATGCTCAATAAATTCTGCTGAGTGCAGATATAAAGACTTATACAGACTTTACTTCTCCAACGGTTTCATTGTCGGAAAAAGGAGAACATCTCTTATACTGTAAGAATCGGTAAGAAGCATAACAAGCCTGTCTATTCCTATTCCGAGCCCTCCGGTTGGAGGCATACCGTATTCAAGAGCGGTTACAAAATCCTCATCAATCATATTAGCCTCGTCATCGCCTGCTTCACGCAGCTTCATCTGCGCTTTAAAGCGCTCCATTTGGTCAATAGGATCATTAAGTTCTGAATACGCGTTTCCGTATTCACCGCCAAGAATAAACAGCTCAAACCTTTCCGTAAACGCAGGGCAATCCGGTTTTCTTTTAGTAAGCGGCGAGATTTCAACAGGATAATCCATAATAAAGGTTGGCTGCACAAGATTTTTCTCAACAAATTCCTCAAAAAAGGAATTAAGAATATCGCCCCAAGTTGCCTTGCCGTTTTCAATTTCAATATTCTTTTCCTTTGCGGTTTCAACAGCCTTTTCATCATCAGCCATAAAATCCGCAAAATTAACGCCGCTGTATTTTTCAACCGCTTCAATCATTGTCATTCTTGCAAACGGAGATTCAAGATCTATCTCAGCACCGTTAAATGTGATGTGCAGATTACCGCAAACTTCGCTTGCCGCGTGCCTGATTATATTTTCCGCAATATCCATCATTCCGTGATAATCAGTGAACGCCTGGTAAAGTTCCATGCAGGTAAATTCCGGATTATGGCGAACATCCATACCCTCGTTTCTGAAATTTCTGCCTATTTCATAAACTCTTTCCATTCCTCCCACAATAAGGCGCTTTAAATAAAGCTCCGTGGCTATTCTGAGATACATATCCATATTAAGAGTATTATGATGAGTAATAAACGGGCGGGCGGAAGCGCCGCCGGGAATATTATTTAAAATGGGTGTTTCCACTTCAATAAATCCAAGATTATCAAGATAATTTCTTATTGATGAAATTATCTTTGAGCGTTTAATAAAAGTGTCCTTAACCGCGGGATTCATTATCATATCAAGATAACGTTTTCTGTATCTAGTGTCTGTATCGGTTAAGCCGTGAAATTTCTCGGGAAGAGGAAGAAGCGATTTTGCGATAAGGCGTATTTTCTTTGCGTGAATGGAAATTTCACCGGTTTTGGTTTTAAAAACAAATCCTTTTATTTCGGCTATATCGCCTATATCCCATTTTTTAAATTCGGCAAAAGCATCCTCGCCCACATCATTCATACGAACATAAACCTGGATTCTTCCGTTTCTGTCCTGCAAATCAATAAAGTTTGCCTTTCCCATATCACGCCTTGTCATTATTCTGCCGCAAACGGAAACATCACTGCCCTCCAGGCTTTCATAATTTTCTTTTATTTCATTGCTTTTGTGGGTTTGATTGGCGGAGGTTATTTCAAACGGGTCCTTTCCGCTTTTCCGAAGCGCAGCAAGCTTATCAATTCTTATTTGCTTTTGTTCATTTTCAGAAAGCACAGCCTGCGCCACGGTTATAGGGGCCGAATTGGCGTTATTTCCAATAAAATCAATATTTTCAAGAGCCTCAGACACGGTTGCCGCCTCACCCGAGCACGCCGATGCACCTGTTTGAAGAAACAGAGTATATTTAATTTTATCGCCGAACGGTTCAACAAGGAATTTAGGATTTGATTTTTCCTCATCATTTTCAACGCTGTTTTGAACTTTCATACGGCTGTTTTTCTTAACCGCCTTTATTCCTCTTTTACACTCATCCTCTTTTTCAAAAACGGGCGACTGAGCATACACCTTGTCATCCGCTTTAAATTCAAAGCTGAAAGTGCCGTCAGCCCTTTTGCTGATTTCAAACTTTCCTGCCATAAAAATTTCCATAGCCTTTCCGGCTACAAACAGTTTATAAAAAATAATTAATACGCTTTGCTGTAGCCGTACAAAGCGTATAATTGCAATTCAGCCGTTTCTGATAAATTTAAAACGGCAATATAAGAATGTGTTTTTACAATGTTATACATTGCCGAAAAATTATTTTATTTTAATTATTTCATATTTAAGATTGCCTATAGGCGCTTCAACCACAACCGTTTCGCCTTTTTTCGCGCCGATAAGCGCTTTGCCTACAGGGCTTTCATTTGAAATTTTGCCCTCTGCCGGATTTGACTGAGCAAAGCCTACAATTTCATATGTTGCCAGTGAAGAATCCGAAAGCCTTTTAACCATAACAACAGAGCCCATTGAAACGGCGTCTTTATCGGCAACATCAATTATTTCGGCATGATCAAGCTGATATTCAAGCTCCGTTATTCTGGCTTCTATCTTTGCCTGCTCTGATTTTGCCTCGTCATATTCGCTGTTTTCAGAAAGGTCGCCGTAAGAACGAGACACCTTTAATTTTTCCGCTATATCAATACGGCCCTCTGTTTTAAGATTTTCAAGCTCTTTTTCAAGCTCCGCTTTGCCCGACGCCGTCATTTTAAAAGTTTTTGCTGCCATAAAAGATTACTCCTTTAATATATTTTAATCAATTAATTATATATTATTATATATGCAAAGTCAAGAAAAATCACCTTTGCAGCGCCTGCCCAATTACTTTTGGCATAAAAAATCCTCCGAAAAATCGGAGGATTAAGATAATTTAATTTAAAATAAATAAAATGTTTATTATTTTATAACAACTTAAGCGGTAGTGTAAAATAGTTTGTGTAAAGTTCATAGGTTCGGTTCCGGGTATTGAAAA
>JAJBVR010000021.1 GCA_020859725.1 Clostridiales bacterium
CCCCCTTTGAAGTCTTCTTCGATACTCTGTTGCGCTTGACTTGACAATTCAAGAATTTAAAATCTATATGCAATTTTGCATTGAATTTATTTGCTGTTGAAAGGTTCAATATTATTATGAAATATCAAATGCTTTTCAGTCCTATGAAAATAGGAAATGTTGAAATTAAAAACAGAATCGTTATGGCTCCCATGCTAATGGGTTTTGGTCAGTTGAACGGAAACGCAACGCAAAAAATGATTGATTATTATGAAGAAAGAGCAAAGGGAGGAGCCGGTTTAATTATTACTGAAATAACGCGTGTTAATGATACAACAGGGGCATCTTCTTTCGGTCAGCTTGCCGCGTCTTCAGATAAAAATATCAAATCACTTTCCTCTCTTGCTCGTGCTATACATAAGCACGGCTCAAAGGTTTTTGTTGAGCTTCACCATCCGGGCAGGCAAAATGTTAGCCTTATGATAAATACGCTGCCGATTTCTAAGTTCTTTGATAGAATTATGCCCAATGATTCTTACTCCAAACTGCTTTACGGCGGAATTGTTCCGATAGGAAAAAAACTTGCGGAAAAGGATATGCTTTTTAGAAGCGTTTCGCCAAGCAAAACCGATAAAAGCAAATTCGCTAACAGTTTAAACAGGGAGCTTTCTGCAAAAGAAATTAAAAAAATTATTTCGCAGTTCGGCGATTCCGCGCTTCGTGTGAAAAAAGCCGGGTGCGACGGTGTTGAGATTCATGCCAGTCACGGATATCTGATTCAGCAGTTTTTGTCCCCTGCTACCAATAAAAGAACAGATTCTTACGGCGGAAGTCTTGAAAACAGAATGCGCTTTTTAAATGAAATAATTGATGATGTCAGGCTGAAATGCGGGCGTGATTTTCCGCTGATTGTTCGGCTTACGGTTGATGAAATGTATGAAAAAATAGGTAAGCCGAATGTTGGTTATAATTTAACAGACGGAATTGAAATGGCTAAACTGCTCAATAAAAAGGGGATAGACGCCATTGATGTTTCTTCTGCTTCTTATGATACTTTCAATTATTGGCTTGAGCCCACAACATTTGACTGTGGGTGGAGGAAAAATCTTGCGCAGGAAATTAAAAAGGTTGTTGATATTCCTGTAATTGCCGCAAATCTTATACGTTCTCCCGAGCAGGCGGAGAATCAGCTTCAGGATGGTATACAGGATTTTGTGTCATTGGGAAGGCCTCATATTGCGGATCCCTATTGGGCTGAAAAAGCAGCAAATAATAATGAAAACCTTATTAAACGCTGTATATGCTGCCTTTATTGTTTTGAAAGTATGATGAACGGCGCCTATATAGGCGGGCACGGACGCTGTTCTGTTAATCCGTTCGTGGGCAGAGAGAAAGAAATTTTAAATAAAAATGGTAACGGGAGAAAGGTTGTTGTAGTAGGCGCATGTCCTGCAGGCTTAACAGCGGCGGAGCTTCTTGCAAAACGTGGTTTTAATGTTACTGTATTGGAAAAGGAAAACTGTGCGGGCGGTCAAATAAATTTAGCCGACAAACCTCCTCACAAAGAAAAAATTCATTGGTGTATTGAGGATCTTGAGGCTAATTCAATAGCCGCCGGAGCTGAATTAAAATATAATATTTATGCAGATAAAGATATTATAAGTTCTTATAAACCTGAATTTGTGATTATAGCCTCCGGAGCGGCTGCCATTAAACCAAAATCTTTTGATAAAGACAATGTTGTAACGGTAACTGATATACTAAACGGCTCCGTGCAGCCGAAAAAAAAGCAAATCTGTATTATCGGTTCAGGTATGACGGGGCTTGAAACTTCTGAGCTTCTTGCCGAATCGGAAAATCACATTTCTGTTGTTGAAATGGCAGATTCAATAGCCCCCGGCGCTTGGTTTCAGCAGCTTGACGATGTGCTTCCAAAACTTAAAAAACACAAAACTGATTTTTATACTTCAGCAAAATTAACTGATATTAACGCATCGGGTATAGTTGCTCTTGATTTGAAAACAAATAAGCAGTTTAAAATAGATTGTGATTTGGTTGTTCTTTCAATGGGTGTCAAGCCGGAAAATTCACTTTATAATCAGCTGAAAAATGATTTTGAAAATGTTTATCATATAGGCGATTGCGTTAAAGCCGGAAGAATTTATAACGCAACGGAAAGCGCGTATGAAATTGTAAAAAAAATAAATTAACATATATTTATAATCAAAATAATGGCAGGCGCACGTAAACACGATGCGTCTGTTCTTATTTTTGCCGATAAAGAAATTAATCTGCAGGTTATGGTTATTTGATGATTATTTCGGAAAAATAAATAAGAAAATATTTGTTTCGGTATTGACAAATACCTTTAGGGGGTATACAATAAAAATACCCATTAGGGGTATATTGGAAACGGAGGGTGATTTATGAAAAAAAATTGCTGCTGCAAAACTAAAAAAAGAAGTGAAGCAGAGTATAAATCATTGATTAACAGACTTAACAGAATTGAGGGGCAAATAAGAGGAATTAAGAGAATGGTTGAAAAGGACGCTTATTGCACCGATATTATAACTCAGGTTGCCGCTGCCAATGCCGCCCTTAACTCGTTTAATAAGGAACTGCTTGCAACACATATTAAAACCTGTGTTATTGATGATGTTAAGGCCGGAAAAACAGAAACCATTGATGATCTGCTTGTTACACTTCAGAAATTGATGAAATAATTAATTTTGAAACGGAGATGATTAAATGGCTCAGTTTGATGTAACCGGAATGAGCTGCGCCGCGTGTTCCGCCAGAATTGAAAAAGCGGTTTCAAAAGTTGCCGGTGTTGATTCGGTGTCCGTGAATTTGCTTACAAATTCAATGTCTGTCAGCGGAACAGCTGCTGATTATGATATAATTAACGCGGTTGAAAACGCGGGTTACGGCGCTTCTCCAAAAGGAAAGCCGGAAAAAAAGCAGGAAACAAATGATATTAAAGACACTCAAACATCGTCTATGCTAAGGCGGCTTATTGCATCTGTGGTTATTTTGATTCCTCTAATGTATGTATCAATGGGGCATATGATGTGGGGATGGCCTGTGCCCGGATTTCTTAAAGATAATGTTATGGGTATAGGTATATTTCAGTTAATATTGACTTTGGCAGTTATGATAATAAATCAAAGGTTTTTTATAAGCGGCATTAAAGGAATTATTCACAGAGCGCCGAATATGGACACCCTTGTTGCACTCGGTTCTGGAGCCGCTTTTGTTTACAGCACCGTTGTACTGTTTATTATGTCTGTTGAAGTTAAAAACGGGAATATGCATGCCGCGCATCAATATATGCACAGCAATTTTTACTTTGAATCTTCCGCTATGATATTAGCCCTTATTACAGTAGGGAAAACTCTGGAGGCTTATTCAAAAGGTAAAACAACAAATGCGCTTAAAAGCCTTATGAAACTTTCGCCTGAAACCGCCACGGTTATCAGAAACGGTAAAAAAGAAATTGTTTCGGCTGATGAGGTTGAGGTAGGGGATATATTTGCTGTAAAACCAAGGGAAAGCATACCTGTTGACGGAGTAATTATTAAAGGTGAAAGCGCTGTTGATGAATCTGCCCTGAGCGGAGAAAGTATTCCGGTTGATAAAGTAAAAGGAGATAAAATTTCCGCTGCAACCATCAATATGTCAGGATACATTGAATGTAAAGCAACCTCAGTCGGTCAGGACACTGCGCTTTCTAAAATTATACAAATGGTTTCAGACGCTTCGGCTGGTAAAGCTCCTATAGCAAAAATTGCCGATAAGGTATCCGGAATATTTGTGCCTGCCGTTATTCTGATTTCGGTTATAGCTATGGTTTGCTGGTTGATTGCAGGTCAAAGCGCAGGATTTGTTTTGGCAAGGGGAATTTCTGTTTTGGTAATAAGCTGCCCGTGTGCCCTGGGACTTGCCACTCCGGTTGCAATAATGGTTGGCAGCGGAAAAGGCGCTAAAAACGGAATTTTGTTTAAAACAGCGGAAAGTCTTGAGGTTTGCGGAAAAACAAATATTGTTTGCCTTGATAAAACAGGCACGGTAACACAAGGCAATCCGTCTGTTACGGATATTATTTCCGAAAATAAAGATAATCTTCTGAAATATTCATATGCGCTTGAAAGTAAAAGTGAGCATCCGCTTTCAAAAGCAGTTGTAAACTATTGCGAAAAAAATAAAATTCATCTTGATGAATGTGAAAATTCAAAGGCGGTTGCCGGCAACGGGTTATTCGGCACTGTTGACGGGGTTGCAGTGTACGGCGGAAATGAAAAATATATAGAGCAGTTTGTTTCTATCCCAAATGAATATAAAAATTCTGCCGTAAAGCTTTCCGAAAACGGAAAAACGCCGTTGTATTTTTGTGCCAACGGCGTTTTTCTCGGATTAATAGCAGTTGCAGATATTATTAAGGAAACAAGTAAAAGCGCAGTTTCAAGTTTAAAAAAAATGGGTGTTTCCGTTGTAATGATTACCGGAGATAATGAGCAAACCGCAAAAGCAATTGCTAATCAGGTTGGAATTAAAAATGTTGTGGCAAAAGTGCTTCCCGAGGAAAAAGAGGAAAATGTAAAACGCCTTTCGGACTTCGGCAGTGTTTCAATGGTAGGAGACGGTATTAATGACGCTCCCGCTTTAACAAGAGCGGATACAGGAATCGCGATTGGCGCCGGAACTGACGTTGCCATTGACGCCGCGGATGTTGTGCTTATGAAAAGTAATCCTCTTGATGTTTCAAGGGCAATTACTCTTTCAAGAAAAGTCATTCGTAATATAAAGGAAAACCTGTTTTGGGCGTTTATTTACAATATTATCGGCATACCTATAGCTGCCGGCGTACTTTATCCCGCGTTCGGAATAACACTTAATCCGATGATTGCCGCCGCCGCTATGAGCCTGTCAAGCTTTTGCGTTGTAATGAACGCACTGAGACTAAATCTTGTAAGTATTGATAAAGTAATTTATAAAAAATCTAAAAAAAGGAGAAATAGATATGAGTATTTTTAATAAAGAAAAAAGCCGTACATTAAAATTGAAGGTATGATGTGTGAAAATTGTGAAAAGCATGTTACTAAAGCTTTGGCGGAAATCGGATTAACCGTTAAAGCGGATCACAATGCAAATAAAGCGGTTATCGAAAGCGGTGACGCTGATGAAGAAAGTATAAAAAACGCAGTAAATAATGCCGGCTATAAGTTTGTTGGAATAGAAAAATAAAATGTAAAATACCCGCAGAACACGGAAATGATATGAACCCCAAAAGCGTCTGACTTTTGGGGTTCATTTAAAACTTTTTCTTAATTTTTCGGGTGTTTTTTATTTTATATTATCATAAATTCTTTTGGTGTGCTTGATATATCCTCATTTCCGTTTTGCGTAACAATGCAAACATCTTCTATTCTTATTCCGAATTGATTCGGCAAATAGATTCCGGGCTCAACAGAAGTTACATTCCCGGATGAATACACATCTTTGCTTTTCGGAGAACCGTTAAATCCCTCGTGAATATCAAGTCCTACTCCGTGGCCAAGGGAATGCCTGAAATATTTTCCCATATCCTTTTTTTGAAGCACATTATATGCCGCGTAATAAAAATCCGAGCATTTAACTCCCGCTTTAAGCGCGTTTATTCCCGCTGTTTGAGCGTCTAAAACCAGGCTGTACATTTCCTTCATTTTTTCCGTGGCACAAGAAACTGCAAATGTTCGGGTCATATCTGAATGATAACCGTTGAAAGTGGCGCCGAAATCTATAAGCACAAAATCACCCTTTTGCACCTTTATTTCACTCGGAACACCGTGCGGAAATGATGTGTGTGCTCCGGTAAGCAAAATTGTATCAAATGATATTCCGTCAGAGCCGTTTTTCATCATAAGATAATCAAAATAAGCCTGAAGCTCCTTTTCCGTTTTTCCGGGTTTTATATGATTAAGCAATTCTTCAAAGCTTTTTTCGGCTATTGAATTTGCTTCCTTCATAAATCTGATTTCATCATCCTCTTTAACGTTTCGTATTCTCATAAGCTTGTCATCAATTGGAATAAAATTGCATTTTAATGCGTTTTTGTATAAATTATATGCTTTAAGAG
>JAJBVR010000162.1 GCA_020859725.1 Clostridiales bacterium
GTATTATATATGAATTTGGAAACGGTTTTTTCAAAATCCCAGCTCCAAATTGTATCAAGATGAGCGGTTGCAACAGTATATATCTTTTTTTTATTACTCATACCAATCTCCTGTAAAATTAATAAAATATACGGCTTATAAAACCGCCGCATACTTTTTTCGCTTAAACGGCTACTATATTCACGAGCTTTCCGGGCACGTAAATTTCTTTTTTAATTGTTTTTCCGCTTATCGCGCCTGATATTTTTTCATCAGCCTTAGCCAGCTTTAAAACTTCTTCTTTTTCCATATTAGCAGGAATGGTAATGCGTGAACGCACCTTTCCCATAATTTGAACAGCGATTTCAACGGTGTTTTCAACTATTTTATTTTCATCATAATCACACCAGGATGCCTCGTTTACCATTCCGCCGAAATTCATAACCTGCCACATTTCTTCTGTAACGTGAGGAGCAAAAGGATTTAAAAGAATAGTAAGTGTTTTTAACTCAGCCATTGTTACACTGCCTTTTTCATACATTTTATTAACAAGAGTCATCATTGCAGCGATAGCGGTGTTGCATTTAAGATTATCAATATCTTCTGAAACCTTTTTTATCGTTTTATGAATAAGTGTTTCCAGCGCACTGCTGTATTCATCGCCCGAAACGGCAATTTCCCTAAGATTCCAAAATCGCTCTATAAATCTTTTGCAGCCTTTTATTGAATCCGAGTTCCACGGAGCTGCTTTTTCAAAATCGCCTATAAACATTTCATAAAGGCGCATAGTATCCGCACCGAATTGCTCTACTATTTCATCGGGATTAACCACATTGCCTCTGGATTTGCTCATTTTTTCCCCGTTTTCACCGAGAATCATACCATGAGAAGTTCTTTTCTTATAAGGTTCTGAAGTAGGAACAACACCTATGTCATAAAGAAATTTATGCCAAAAGCGGCTGTAAAGCAAATGAAGCGTGGTGTGCTCCATTCCGCCGTTATACCAATCAACCGGCGACCAATAGGCAAGCGCCTCCTTTGATGCTAAAGCTTTATCGTTATGCGGATCCATGTATCTGAGGAAATACCATGAAGATCCTGCCCATTGCGGCATTGTATCGGTTTCTCTTTTTGCCGAACCCCCGCAGCACGGGCAAACCGTATTAACCCAATCTGTTATTTTTGCAAGAGGAGACTCTCCTGTATCCGTAGGTTCATACGAATCCACATTTGGAAGTTCAAGCGGAAGTTCATCTTCCGGAACAGGCACATAGCCGCATTTTTCACACTTGACTATCGGTATCGGCTCTCCCCAGTATCTTTGACGGCTGAAAACCCAGTCGCGCAGCTTAAAATTAACTTTTTTTCTGCCCTTGCCTTCTTTTTCCAGCCATTCCACCATGGTTTTTTTTGCTTCTTCAACGGACAAGCCTGTGATGAAACCGCTGTTTACAAGCGTTCCGGAGGAACAGTCTGTAAACGCTTCTTTCTGAACGTCCTCTCCTCCGGCAACAACTTCAATGATAGGAAGATTAAATTTTTTGGCAAATTCCCAGTCTCTTGTGTCATGCGCAGGAACAGCCATAATCGCCCCTGTTCCGTAAGAGGTTAAAACATAATCTGAAATAAATATCGGAATTTCCGAATTATTAACGGGATTTATTCCCATAACACCGTTTAGCTTAACACCTGTTTTTTCCTTATTAAGCTCTGTTCTTTCAAAATCACTTTTATGCGCGGCTTCATTTTGATAGGCGCGAACCTCATCCATATTTGAAATATTTTCAGCCAATTTTTCAATAAGCGAATGCTCCGGGGAAATAACCATATATGTTGCTCCAAAAAGTGTGTCGCACCTTGTTGTATAAACAGTAAGAATATCCCCGAGAGTTGTTTTAAAATCAACTTCGGCTCCCGTGCTTCTGCCGATCCAGTTGCGCTGCTGAACCTTAACTCTGTCTATAAAATCAACATTATCAAGATCGGCGGCAAGTCTTTCGGCATAATCAGTTATTTTAAGCATCCACTGGCTTTGATTTTTGCGTATAACCTCAGACCCGCATCTCTCGCACACTCCGTTTACTACTTCCTCATTTGCAAGCACACATTTGCATGAAGTGCACCAGTTAACGGCCATTTCCTTTTTATATGCCAGTCCATTTTTAAAAAGCTGAAGAAAAATCCACTGAGTCCATTTATAATATTTAGGATCAGTTGTGTTAATTTCCCTTGTCCAGTCAAAAGAAAAGCCCAATGATTGCAGCTGCTGCTTAAAATGAGCAACATTCTTTTTTGTTACTTCGGCCGGATGAATGTGATTTTTAATGGCATAGTTTTCCGTTGGCAAACCAAACGCATCCCAACCCATCGGATAGAGCACATTATAGCCCTGAAGCCTTTTTTTCCTTGCAACTATATCAAGGGCGGTATATGAGCGCGGGTGTCCAACATGAAGCCCCTGCCCGCTTGGATACGGAAATTCAACAAGGCAATAGTATTTCGGCAGCGAATAATCATTTTTCGCAGCGAAAATATTTTGGCCATACCATATATCCTGCCATTTTTTCTCAATTCTCTTAAAATCATACTCCATTTCAATATCCTCCTTTAATCGCTTAAAAGCGTTTCTGTATCAAGCATTTCCCCATCGCTCCACAAGCGTTCAAGCTGAAAATACTGCCTTTGCTCCTTATGAAACACGTGGATAACCACAGATCCGAAATCTAGGCATATCCATCCTGACTGCCTGCCCTCTATATGATAGTATTCCTCGCCGGCTTCTTTAAGCTTAAATTCAATTTCATCGGCAAGCGCTTTTATTTGAGTGTTTGAATCACCGGTTACAATAACAAAATAATCCGCCAAAACAGATAAATCCCTTATGCCTATAACCCGGATATCCCTGCCTTTTTTACTGTCTGCCGCTTTAACGGCAATTTTTACAATGTCTGAAGAATTCATATATTTAATCCTTTATTTATTTTCAAGTTTTATTTGTTTTTTCAGCATAGAATTATAGCATTCAACCGTGCTTGGATGTATTAATTCGGTGTTGGATATTAATTTTTTTATTGTATATTCGGTTGAATAAAGAATTGCGCTGTCAATATTTTCATAAGCAAGTTTCCGCATTTTTTCAACATCGGGATAATTACGCTCGGCAGAAATAAAATCAGCGGTGTAAACAATTTTTTCAAGCATTGTCATACCCCTTTTTCCCGTTGTATGCCACCTGACAGCGCCCAAAACCTCTGCATCCGTTATTCCAAGCTCAAGCTCACAATATGCCGCGCCGGACATTTGATGGATAACCGCAGGATTATACATTTCCAAAAAAGTAAGAGTTTCCCCGCTCTTTAATATATATTCATATTGTGTTTCAAGGCTTTCTTCTTTCGTTATATCATGAAGGATTCCAGAAAGATATGCTTTATTTGAATCGGCATTGTATTTTAAACTCAGTTTTTCAGCCGCTTCGGCAACATTAAGTGAATGAATATATCTTGAATCAGACAGCTTGCTTTTAATTATTCTTTTATAATCATCAAAATTTTTCAACATAAATCTCCTCATTTATAATATAATCTTTTACGGCATTTGGCACAAGCCCCGAAATATCAATATTATTTTTTATTTTTTCGCGTATCTCACTGCTTGAAACAACCACGGGTTCAAAATCCGCGATATAGCAATTACTTATTTTTAATTTTCCGGAGGCAAAGTCCAAAAGCTTTTTTCTTGAATCTTTTTCTCTTGCGGCAGTGCACAAAACAGCAGCTTGAGATATTTTTTTATAATTATACCATTTATCAAAATTTAAAAATTGATCCTGACCCACAATGAGAAAAAACTCAGAATCCGGATATATTTTTTTTAATTCCAACAATGTGTCATAAGTATAGCTTTTACCTGTTCTGTGAAATTCAATTTCTGAAATTTCCGCATTAGGAAAATCACGAAACGCAAGTTTAAGCATATCCACACGCTGGTTTGCCGCTGCGAAACACTCCGAACTTCTGTGAGGTGGGTTTGCTGTGGGAACAATCAGCAGTTTATCAAGATTCAAAATACTTATATATTTTTCCGCCAAATTGATATGACCGTTGTGAACAGGATTAAACGCGCCGCCGAAAACACCCGTTTTCACTATTTATTCCGCCTTCCCTGCTTTTGATATTTTACCCAAGGGTGCGCTTCTTCATATTCCCTTTGCCTTTGGCGCATACCTTTTATTTTAACCTTTTTTTTAGATATTTTTTTACCTGCGGCTTTTGCTGCGGCGAGTTTTTTTTCGTTGATTTTTTCTTTATCGGCTTTTCTGTAAAGCACAATTATTCCGCCAATGACCTGAATAACCTCTGCGCTTAATTCAGACGCCAAATCATTTGCAAATTCTTTTGGGGTTTGAGGCGCCGTTTCCAAATGAACGCGGATTTTTAAAAGCTCCCGCGAGTCAAGCGCGTCATCCAACTGTAAAATTAAATTTTTTGAAATTCCGTCCTTTCCTATTTGGAAAATCGGCTCAAGCGGATTTGCTTTTGCCCTTAAAGCTGCTCTTTCCTTTGATGTCATATATATTTCTCCAACTCTTTTTTCAGCTTTCGCAGAGCATTTCCGCGATGACTGATTTTATCTTTTTCATCGGCGGAATACCTGCCGAAACTTTTTCCGTTTACAATAAACAGCGGATCATAACCGAATCCCTCTGTTCCGTCCCGTTCAAATCCTATTGAACCACGGCATTCTCCTCTTACAATTATTTCATTTCCGCTTGGGAAAACACAGCATATTGCACAAACATAATGGGCCGTTCTTTTTTCTTCCGGAACCCCGCTGAGCTTTTCAAGCAGCAAATCATTGTTTTTTTCATCATTTCCGTGCTCGCCGGAAAATCTCGCCGAATATATTCCGGGAGCTCCGTTAAGATAATCCACGCAAAGCCCGCTGTCATCCGCTATAGCCGGCATATTTGCCGTTTTACATGCAGAAACGGCTTTAAGCTGGGCATTTTCCTCAAAGGTAGAACCCGTTTCCTCTACTTCGGGCAGGTTTATTCCAAGCATTTCTGCTGTTTTCACATTTATTCCGAGAGGAGAAAGAATTCTTTGCATTTCCGCAAGTTTTTTCATATTATTGGTTGCCAAAATAAAATCCATTTTTCATACCTTTCCGCGATTAAACTTATAAATCATTTAATTTTTATTTTCATCGCTGTCAAACAAACCGGCGGCAAAAGCATCCGCGTCAAACGGCTGCAAATCATCAATCTGCTCACCGACCCCGACAAATTTAACCGGAACATCCAGCTCATTATTAATTGCCAAAACAACGCCGCCTCTTGCGGTTCCGTCCAATTTGGTAAGAATAATTCCCGTAATCCCGGCGGCATCTTTAAAATCCTTAGCCTGGTTAACGGCATTTTGACCCGTTGTGGCGTCAAGCACCAAAAGCACTTCCTTTGATGCATCGGGCAGTTCGCGGCTGATTACACGGCTGATTTTATTAAGCTCTTCCATAAGATTTTTCTTGTTGTGAAGTCTGCCGGCAGTATCTATTATAATAACGTCCGCATTTCTTGCTTTTCCCGCCTGAATTGTATCGAACACAACCGAGGCGGGATCTGAACCCTCGGCGGATTTTATCAAATCAACATCCGCTCGGTCGGCCCACACCTGAAGCTGTTCAATAGCGGCGGCGCGAAAAGTATCCGCAGCTCCGAGTATAACCTTTCTGCCCTGTTCCTTAAGTCTGAGAGCAAGTTTTCCTATAGTTGTTGTTTTTCCGACTCCGTTAACGCCTATAACAAGAATAACAGACGGCTTGGTGCGTAATTTTAAATAACTTCCTCCCCAAACAATTCCCGAAACAATATCCTTTAATACTTCACGAACCTGTTTCACATTTGTTATTCTGTCATTAGCAACTTTATCCCTGAGGCTTTTTATAACTTTTTCCGCCGTTGGAAAACCAACATCACCCATTATAAGAATTTCTTCAAGCTCTTCATACAATTCATCCGTAATTTCATCATACGAATCAACAACTTCATTTATCTGAGCAGTGATACCC
>JAJBVR010000067.1 GCA_020859725.1 Clostridiales bacterium
TTCAATACCCGGAACCGAACCTATGAACTTTACACAAACTATTTTACACTACCAAACTAAAATAAAAAATGCGGTTTTTTATATAAGTATATAAATAATTAATTTATATATTATTTGTTGATTATGAAAAAATCTTATGATATAATTGGTTAAATTATTATGGAGCAGTGTTTTTAATGGTAATTTTAGGGATAGATCCAGGATATGCAATTATAGGCTGGGGAGTTCTTGAATATAAATCAAATAAATTTAAAGTGCTGGATTACGGAGCGATAACCACAGACGCGCACACAGAATTTCCGATAAGACTTCAGCAGATTTATACCGGGCTGAACAATATTTTTGAAATGTACAGTCCGCAGGCTTTAAGCATGGAAAAGCTTTTTTATAATAACAATGCCAAAACCGTTATAGACGTTGCCCAGGCAAGAGGGGTTATTACTCTTTCTTCACAGCTTCATAAAGTGCCGCTTTTTGAATATACGCCGCTGCAGGTTAAGCAGTCGGTAACGGGATATGGCAGAGCGGTAAAAAAACAGGTTCAGGAAATGACGCGCATTATTTTGGGGCTTGAAAAAATTCCAAAGCCGGATGACACCGCAGATGCGCTTGCCATGGCAATATGCCATGCTCATTGCAGTGGAAGTATTCTCGGCTCATGCGGAATAAAATTGAGGTAGATTTATGATTTATAATGTCAAAGGGGAATTAACTTATACAGATCCGCAGTTTGTTGTGATTGAATGCGGCGGAATTGGATTTAAATGCTTTACATCGCTTACAACTGTAAAATCAATAGGGAAAACAGGCAGCAGCGTTAATCTGTTTACATATCTTTCAGTTAAGGAAGACGCAATGGATTTGTTTGGATTTTCCACGTTGGAGGAATTGAATTTTTTTAAATTGCTGATAACAGTTTCGGGTGTGGGGCCTAAAGCCGCTGTTTCCGTTCTTTCGGAGCTTTCGCCGGAAAAACTTGCCGTTGCTGTTGCAAGCGCGGATGTTAAGGCAATAACCAAGGCAAATGGAATCGGTAAAAAAACCGCTGAAAGAATTGTTTTGGAACTTAAGGATAAAATGTCCTCTCTTTCAGGTTCATCAGAATTTTCTGCTGCTTCTTCCGCCGCTTCGGTGAGTGATGATTCAGCGTCGGGCGAGGCTGTTGCCGCTTTGGTTGCGCTCGGCTTCGGGCAAAGTGATGCCGCCGTGGCGGTGGGGCAGATGGATAAATCACTTTCCGCAGATGAAATGATAAGGCTTGGATTGAAACAGCTTTCAAAGAATTTGTAATTTAAATATCGGTTTTAAATTGTTTTTGTGTTAACGAAAGGTTATATGTTTTAAATGGATGAAATGGATTTTGAAAACAGAATAGTGTCAACCGAATTTACCGAGGCGGACAGTGATATAGAAAACAGTCTTCGCCCAAAGCAAATGCAGGATTATATAGGCCAAAGCAAGGTTAAGGAAAATCTCGAAATATATATTCAGGCTGCCAGGGGAAGAGGAGAAGCGCTTGATCATGTTTTGCTTTACGGCCCTCCCGGATTGGGAAAAACAACTCTTGCCGGTATTATTGCAAATGAAATGGGAGTAAATATAAGAATAACAAGCGGCCCCGCCATTGAAAAGCAAGGCGATTTGGCGGCGCTGCTGACAAATTTGCAGGAGGGCGATGTTCTGTTTATTGATGAAATTCACAGACTGAACCGCAGTGTTGAAGAAGTGCTTTATCCTGCAATGGAAGATAGAGCATTGGATATAATAATAGGAAAAGGTCCCTCTGCGCGTTCCATCAGGCTTGATCTCCCTAATTTTACTTTAGTCGGCGCTACAACACGGGCAGGTCAGCTTTCCGCCCCTCTGAGGGACAGATTCGGAGTTATTTTCAGATTGGAACTTTATTCTCCGCAGGAGTTGGCAACAATAGTTAAAAGAAGCGCCGGAATTTTGGGCATAGATATTGATGATGACGGCGCAAGGCAAATTGCTTCGCGCTCCAGGGGAACACCGCGTATTGCAAACAGACTTCTTAAAAGAAGCCGTGATTTTGCCCAGGTAAAATATAATGGCGTTATAACTGATGAAGCGGCGTCTGACGCTCTTTCCAGAATGGAAATTGATGAATTGGGGCTTGATGCCGTTGACAGAAGATTGCTTACCGCCATGATTAAAAATTATAACGGCGGTCCTGTAGGGCTTGAAACGATTGCAACCGCTATAGGCGAGGAAGCGGTAACTATTGAAGATGTTTATGAGCCGTATCTTATGCAGATTGGTTTTTTAAGCAGAACTCCGCGCGGAAGATGTGTTTCTCCTCCCGCTTACAGGCACCTTGGCTTTGAGCAGGACGGGCAGCAAAGTTTATTGTAATATTATATATTTGAAAGGTTTTTGCTTATGGGCAGATTATTCGGAACAGACGGTGTAAGGGGAATTGCAAATAAGGATTTAACAAATGAAATGGCTATGCAAATAGGTATGGCGGCGGCTGAAATTCTGATAAAAGGCAATGAAAATAAAAACGATAAGCCTACCGTTATGATTGGTAAGGATACCCGGGCTTCCGGCGATATGCTTGAAGCTGCGCTTACAACTGGTTTTTGCTCTGTGGGTGTAAACGTGCTTTCGGTAGGTGTTATCCCTACTCCGGCTGTTGCCTATTTGGTTGGCAGGTATAATTGTGATGCCGGAGTTATGATTTCCGCATCTCATAACCCTTGTGAATATAATGGAATTAAAATATTTCAGTCAAACGGATATAAACTGCCGGATTCAGTTGAGGAAGAAATTGAGTCAATTATTCTTGACAAAGCTGAAACTGTTGAATTAAAAACAGGCGGAGGCGTCGGAAAAAGAACATATTGCAAAACAGCGGTTGAGGATTATATAAATCACGTTATATCCGTTACGGATGTAAGATTTGACGGTATGAATATCGCGCTGGATACTGCAAACGGCTCAGCCTCGGTGTGCGCCAAAGAAATTTTCACACGCCTCGGCGCAAAATGCCATATGCTTTCGGATACTCCAAACGGGGTAAATATAAATTATAATTGCGGTTCAACTCACCCCCAAGAACTTATGAATTTTGTAAAGGCGAATAAGCTGGATTTGGGGCTTGCATTTGACGGAGATGCAGACAGAATGCTCGCCGTTGATGAAAATGGTTCTCTTGTTGACGGCGACAAAATTATTGCCGTTTGCGCTTTGCAGATGAAAAAAGAGGGAAAACTCGCAGGAAATTCCGCAGTTGTTACTGTTATGAGCAATATGGGATTTTTTAAATTTTGTGAGGAAAACGGAATTAATTGCGCTAAAACCGCCGTGGGCGACAGATATGTTCTTGAAAGAATGCTTGAAAAAGGCTATAATATCGGCGGAGAGCAGAGCGGTCATATTATTTTTCTTGATTATGCCACAACAGGAGACGGCGAACTTTCCGGCGTTAAGCTGCTTGAAACAATGGTAAAAAGCGGATCTTCGCTTGCAGGGCTGGCGTCTGTAATGAATGTATATCCGCAGGTGCTTATAAATGTAAATGTTACTCCGCAGGGCAAGATAAAATATAATAATGACGAGTATATTATATCGGCTGTTCAGGAGGCTGAAATGGAACTTCGGGGCAACGGCAGGGTTTTGGTGCGTGCTTCAGGAACAGAACCGCTTGTTCGTGTTATGCTTGAAGGAAAGGATATTGATTTGATTACGAAACTCGGCAATTATATTGCCGAAGTAGTAAAAGAAAGATTAAGCTGATGAGATATTCAAAAAATTGGTCTGATTACGAGCTGCTGGAAACATCCTGCGGTGAAAAGCTGGAACGATGGGGAAATCAGGCGCTCATACGCCCGGACCCTCAGGTTATTTGGAAAAGCAAAAAAGTAAATAAGCTTTGGAATTTTCCTGACGCACGCTATATCCGCTCCAATTCGGGCGGTGGTGAATGGCAGTTCTTTTCCAATGTTCCTCCCGCCTGGAGAATTAAATATAAAGACCTTACATTTAATGTTAAAACAATGGGGTTTAAACACACGGGGATTTTCCCGGAACAGGCGGTTAACTGGGACTTAACAAGGTATGTTATCAGAAAAAGCGGAAGAAATGATATACGTGTTTTAAATCTTTTTGCCTACACAGGCGCGGCAACGGTTGCCTGCCTTAAAGAAGGCGCGTCTGTTGTTCATGTTGACGCTTCAAAGGGAATGACTCAATGGGCTAAGGAAAACGCAATTTCTTCCGGTGTTGCCGATAAGCCTGTAAGATGGATAGTTGATGACTGCTTTAAATTTGTTCAGCGTGAAATAAGGCGCGAAAATAAATATGATATTATCATTTTGGATCCTCCGTCTTACGGCAGGGGCCCGAAAGGCGGAATTTGGAGAATAGAGGATTCACTCTATGATTTTGTTAATCTGATAAATCAGCTCCTTTCGGACAGAGCGCTTATGGTTCTTCTTAATTCTTACACAACCGGGCTTTCAGCCTCGGTTATGAAATATATTCTTGACGATTTAATAGTAAAAAATAAAGGCGGCAGTGTATCCGCGGATGAAATTGGACTTAGAGAAACATCGGGAGGAATTCTTCCTTGCGGAGCATCTGCAATTTGGATAAAATAATGAATTTGATTGAATTTAAAAATGTTGATTTCGCTTACGGATCGGATGACGGAGAAGAAACGGTAAGCGTTTTAAAAAATCTTAATCTTAATATTGAAAAAGGCAGCTTTGTTGCGGTGCTGGGGCATAACGGCTCCGGAAAATCCACTATAGCCAAGCTTACAAACGGAATACTTTTTCCGCAAAAGGGTAAGGTGCTTGTTGACGGAATCGAAACAAAGGATGACGACAGTATTTTTGAAATACGCAAGAAGGTGGGCATGGTGCTTCAAAATCCTGATAATCAGATAGTTGCCTCAATTGTTGAAGAGGATGTTGCTTTCGGCGTGGAAAATTTAGGCCTGCCTCCTCTTGAATGCAGAAAAAGAGTTGATGAAGCGCTTAAAACCGTCGGTATGTATGAGCTTCGCGAAAAAGCTCCTCACAAGCTTTCCGGCGGGCAAAAGCAAAGGGTGGCTGTTGCGGGAATAATTGCAATGCGCCCGGAATGCATTGTTTTGGATGAGCCGACCGCGATGCTTGATCCCAGCGGGCGAAAAGAAGTTCTTGAAACAATAAAAAAATTGAATCGGGATGAAAATATTACTATTGTGCTCATAACGCATTATATGGATGAAGCTGTTCAGGCAAACAGGGTTATTGTTTTTGATAACGGTGAAATTAAAATGGATGATTCTCCCGAAAATGTTTTCGCCGAAGTTGATAAAATAAAAGCGCTTGGGCTTGATGTTCCTCAGGCTACCGAGCTTATTTACAAAAGCGGCCTGAAAAGCGAGAAAACTATTTTAAATACTGATGAATGCGTTGAATTTCTTATGAAAAAATTGGAGGGTTGATTTTGCCTGTTTTAGTTTGTGAAAATTTAAAATATCTTTACAGCGTCGGCACACCGTTTCAAACCGCGGCTATAGATGATATAAGCTTTTTTGCGAATAAGGGTGAAATTGTCGGAATAATCGGTCATACAGGCAGCGGTAAATCAACCCTTATTCAGCATATGAACGGGCTTTTGGAACCGCACAGCGGCGCTGTGTTTCTTAACGGGAAAAATATCTGGAGCAAGGAAAATAAAAAAAACATAAGAAATGTTCGATTTTCGGTTGGCTTGTGTTTCCAATATCCCGAATATCAGATTTTTGAAGAAACAGTGTATAAGGAAATTGCTTTTGGTCCAAAGCAGATGGGGCTTTCGGATGATGAAATTAAAAAGCGCGTTTATGAAAGCATGGAATTTGTGGGTATTCACAAAAGTATGGAAAGCAAATCACCGTTTGATTTGTCAGGAGGGCAGAAAAGAAGAATTGCCATAGCCTCTGTTATTGCGATGGAGCCTCAGGTGCTGATTCTTGATGAGCCTTGCGCCGGTCTTGACCCAAGAGGAAGAGAAACAATATTGAATTTAATAAAGCAGTATC
>JAJBVR010000173.1 GCA_020859725.1 Clostridiales bacterium
ATTCCATCGATTTATATATTAAGACGCTTGTAATGAAAAATTTTTTAAGTTCAAGCCCGCGTGTTTCATAACAGTTTTTTAATCTCAAAGGTTGGTTTATCATCTTTGATATTTCTGCTTGTGTATTTAATCCCGTTTTCATCAAGCCATTTTTTTGCTTTTTGGCAGGTAGAGCATTTTGGGTATTCAATAAAAATCATTGTGCTTCAAATCCTTTCCTGTTTTAAAATTTATTGGTTGTATTCGGTGTTTTATGTTTACCTAACCGGTAGTATTATAAATATAGCTTTTTTAAAAATAATTGTCAATATAAATAAAATCGGAATTATTATTCAAAACAATGATAATTCCGATTTGCATTTTTACATATTCCAGCTTTCGGATTGCTTTTGAATTTCAGCCATATGGCAGTATATTCCTCCTGATTTAATTAATTCGGCAGGGGAACCCTGCTCGGCAACAATTCCGTTTTTAAGCACCACAATTTTATCCGCTCCGGAAACGGTGCGCATTCTGTGCGCTATAATAAGCACGGTTTTTGTTTTTAATCAAGTTTGAAAGCGATGTCTGGATAAGCGATTCGTTTTCAACGTCAAGTGAGGCGGTTGCTTCATCAAGCAAAATTATAGGGGCGTCCTTTAAAAACGCACGCGCGATAGAAATTCTTTGCCTTTCTCCTCCGGAAAGCTCGCATCCGTTTTCACCGATAAGAGTGTCATATCCGTTTGCCATATTTTTAACAAATTCATTGCAGTTTGCAAGCTTTGCTGCGGCGAGTACCTCTTCATCAGACGCATCTTTTCTGCCTATTCTTATGTTTTCCTTAACTGTGTTATTAAACAGCACAACATCTTGAAATACAATGGAGTAAAGGGACATAAGCGTTTCAGGATCGGTTTTTGAAATATCCATTCCGCCAACAGTGATTTTTCCGCTGTTTATGTCCCAAAATCTTGCGGCAAGGCGCGAAATCGTTGTTTTTCCTCCTCCCGAAGGTCCTATAAGCGCCGTAACTTCACCCTGTTTCGCGGTAAACGAAACATCTTTTAAAACCTGTTCGTTTGAATTGTATGAGAATGAAACATTTTTAAATTCAACGGTATATCCGCTGTTTGAAAGAAATTCGGCGCCTGTTTGTTCTTTCCCTGAAAGAATTTCATCCATTCTTTCGCAATGTACATCTGCGGAAAGTACGGCGCTGAGATTATCAAGCGAAGTTGTTAAAGGATCATAAAGCCTGGAAACAACAAGTAAAAACATAAAAAAGGTTAATAGGCTTACGGCGCCGTTTGAAAGCATAATTCCCCCGGCAAGAGCGGTGGTGGCAATTCCAAGTTTAAGAACCATACGGGCCGAACCGTTGTATATGCTTTGGAAGATTTCAGTTGCAATTGTTTGCTTTTCAACGGCGCGGATTTTTTTATTAAGCCCTTCCAGATATTTTTCCTGAGCATTGTTTGATTTTAAATCCCTTACGGTTTCAAGGCATTCCTGTATGCCGTCTGCACATTCGATTGTTACTGCCATTTGCTTTTTCTGCTTCAGATGCATTGCTTTTCTTGAAAAAATTACTATTGAAAACGAAGCCGGCAAAACCCACAATGACGCCAGCGCCAGTTGCCAATTGTAAATAAACAAATATACGGCAATTATAAAGGTGGATATAAAAGAGCCGATAAGCTGCGGTATGTAATGAGATGAAACTTGCTCAATATAAGCGCAGTCCCCCATAATAACACTTGTAAGATCCGCCAAATCCCTTTTACCGAAAAATGAAAGCGGAAGCTTTCTCAGCTTTTCGGCAAGTGCAATTCTTCTTTTCCCGCTTTCTTGATAAGTTGCGAAATATGTTGCATTATATTCAAAGTAAGATGATAAGAATATTAAAATCAGGCAGACAACAATTACCTCAATATAAAATATAATTTTTTCTCTCTTTATTTCACCGTTTAATAAATCCTTAACAAGTAAATAAAGCAGTGAAACGGGAAGCACAGAAATAATATTCTGAACCGCGCATGAAAATATTGCCAACACCATATCTGTTGCTCCCTTTTTCGAAAGAGCATATTTATGCTGAAGATATTTAAGCATTTAAATCACCCACCCTCCATTTTGCCGATTCGCTGTATTCTTTCCACATTTCATAATAAATTCCTTTTTTTGATAATAATTTATTGTGAGTTCCGTATGAATTTATTTTTCCGTCTTTTATTAAAAAGATTTTATCCGCGCTTGTAACCGTTGAAAGTCTGTGAGCAATCATAATAACGGTTTTCCCTTTTGAAAGCTTTGAAAAAGCTTGTTGAACCCTTATTTCATTGTCGGGGTCGGCAAAAGCGGTGGCTTCATCCAAAATAATTATTGGAGCGTTTTTCAGCATTGCTCTGGCAATGGATATTCGCTGAGCCTCCCCTCCGGAAAGGTAAACCACCTTTGAGCCCACAACAGTGTCGGCTCCATCAGGCAGTTTTTCAATTATATCGCCGCACTGAGCGTCATTAATTGCCTGAAAAACTTCCTGCCTTGAGGCTTTCGGGTTTCCCATTTTTATATTTTCGTAAATACTTGATTTAATTAATTTTGAATCCTGAAAAACAAAAGAAACCGTATTCATTAAATCATTGCTTTTAATGTTTTCGGAATTTATTCCGCCTATTATAATTTCTCCTTCATTCGGCCGCCAAAAGCCTGCTATAATTCCTGCCAGTGTTGATTTTCCTCCTCCTGACGGACCTACAAAAGCAACATGCTCTCCCGGGTCGATTTTAAGGCTTATTCCGTCTATCGCGTTCGGGGAGTCATTTTTATATCTGAATTTTACGTCTTTAAGCAATATTCCGTTATTTTTAGGGCTTTGCGGTTTTTTCGCCTCCTCAATCGGTTTCATATTCAAAATAGAATTTATTCTGTCGAGTGCGTCATCAACAATCATTTTGTTTTCACTTGAATACATTATTTTATTTAATGTAACGGTAATTATCGGGGTAATTATTATGTAAAATATAAGATTAAGAATAAAATTGCTCGTGATTCCGTTTGATGTAAAAAATAATGCCGCCGCAATCAAAACAGAGAAAACACCGTTTATGGCAGTTGTATAAAACATCATAGGCAGCCTTAAATCCTGTGTGTAGGAAATAACCCATTTTTCATATCCGTCTATTGCCTGCTTAAAACGTTTGAATGAAAAAACGGTTTGCCCGAAGGTCTTCACAACAGGTACGCCTCTAACATATTCAACTGCTTCATTAGACATATTTTCAAGTGAATTTTTATATTCCTTCATTTTTTCAGCCATTTTACTGCCCGTCATAGCAGCCATGATAAAAAAATGCTGCAATAACCGGCAAAAGACTCAGCAAACCAAGCCTCCAATCAAACGCCAACAGCATTATTAACAGCCCGATAGGTGTTGCCGCCGCTCCCGCTCGGTCGGGCAGTTGATGCGCCAAATATGTTTCCGTTTCAGTTCCGGATTTATATATGGTTTTTCTCAATTTCCCGCTTCCCAAGTTTCCTATAATCCCAATGGGAAGATCCATAATGTGCTGTGTTAAGCGGATTCTGATATTTGCCTGCACACGGAATGCTGACTTGTGTGAGCACAAAAGCCCAAGAATATATATGAGTATTGAAAGAAGCGCGAAAAATACGGCAAGCCAACCGTTTTTGCCTATACTTTGCGCTTTTGAAAAATCAGGCGCTGTTTGAAGCGCTTCTTTTATTATTTTCCAAATATAATAAAAGGGCAGGAGCGCTAAAAAGGAACTTGCCGCTGATAAAATCAATGATAAGTATGTAAGATACCTGTGATTGCCGGCAAATTGCATAAGCTCTTTAAAAGATGATTTTTTCATAAATTTCTCCTTTGTTTTTTATTGCAAACGGTTTCGCCGCGGAAAAAACCGTCCTGCTGAAATGGCGTTAGCTATAACTAACTAACGCTTAAAATTAAAGGGATTTTTATAATCCCATAATTTTTTCCCATCCTGCTTTGTTAAATTCACACAGTCGGTTGATATATTGCTTCGCTTTGTCTTTGGGCATATCGTGAACTATCATTTCAAAGATGGCGTTAAATAAACCGCTTGAAATAATATGGCATAATTGAGCGTCAATCTTTGGAACATTGTGCCCTGTCTGTTTTAAAACTTCAATAAATTTTAATGTGGATTCAACCTCTATTTCAACCATATTGTGAATGAAATTCTCATAGGAAGTTCCGCCGGAACAGCATATAAGCAGCTTGAAGCAGTCATAATGTTCATATGCGTAATCAATTATTTCGTTAATACATTTTATAGATGTGGAACACATATTATCCGCTTGGCTTTCTTTTGGCAAAGCTGAAAAATTTTCCTGAGCTTTCATAAAGCTGCCCATAACAGCTGCCGCATGCTTTTCAACCAAAGCGGCAAAAAGCGCCTGTTTACTTGAAAAATAGCCGTAAAAAGCTCCGGTTGTAACACCTGCGTCTTTAGCGATGGCTCGCAGTGATGCGGCTTCAAAGCCTTTATCAAGAAATTCTTTCATACCGGCGGATTTAATATTTTCAAGTGTGGCTGACTCACGGCTGCACATAATTTTTAGACTCCTTTAAAATGCAATTTAAGTATATAACAATGTTATATAACACTGTTATAATTATATGTCCATCCAATTTAAATGTCAATAGCTTATTCAAAATTATTTTACAAATTTATCTATTTACAAATAAAAAAATATATGCTAAATTATATTAGGTTAGTGGTGGCTAACCCAATGGCGCACCGTGTTCAGCGGCGCTTACTTTAGCCATAACGGTTAGCTGATACTAACCATATTAATCAAGGAGGCGATTTTACGGAAAGCTATTTAATTAATCATTGCTCGCCTACTTTGGCGTCGTTAAAAACGGGCAGTCTGTTTAATATGCCTTTTTCAAATTTAAAGGCTCTTTCTTCCATGATAGCTGAATATAACGAAATTCTTAATAAAAAAGGAATATTTCTTACTGTTCTTCAAATCGGCGGTGAAAGAGCAATGGTTTATGTTTACCGTAAATCTCATTTAAAGCGTGATTTGAAAAAGCCCTGTGTTCAATGTATTTTAAGGCGGTTCGGATATTCTGATTTTACCGTGACTGCCGCAATTAATGTTTTAAAAGTTCATCTTAAGTCTTTTGATGAATTTCCTCATGAAATCGGCCTTTTTTGGGCTATCCTCCTGAAGATGTTGCCGGTTTCATTGAAAACAAAGGGCGTAATTTTATTCATTGCGGCTGCTGGAAGGTTTATTGCGACAAATGTGAAGCGGTTAAAACCTTTACCAAATATAAAAAATGCCGGCAGATGTACTGCCGTTTGTGGAAGGAGGGCGTTAGAACAGTGCGGCAATTAACCGTGTCCGCTTGAAAAATTTTTTGCAAATCAGTAATTGACTTTTGTTAAAATTTAAAGAATGTTTTATTGCCTTGTTTGGCTGCGCTGGGCTTTAAATTGATTAAATATATATGCAGCCGGAAAGGTTTGAATTTTATTATGAAAAAAACAGCAATAGTTTATTGGAGCGGAACAGGCAACACAGAGCAGATGGCAAACGCCGTTTTACAGGGAGTTCAGTCTGCCGGGGCAGAGGGAACTTTGATGCAGGCTTCTGATTTTAATTCATCTCTTATGGATAATTATAATGCGGTAGCTTTCGGCTGCCCGGCAATGGGCGCAGAGGAGCTTGAGGATTCCGAATTTGAACCTATGTTTTCGGAATGCGAAGCAAAGCTTTCAGGCAAGCAGATTGCTCTTTTCGGTTCGTATGGCTGTGGAACGGGAGAATGGATGAACGTGTGGAAAGAACGCTGTGAAAATGACGGCACTGTGCTGGTAAGCGATCCTGTTATTGCCAATTATGCTCCGGATGACGATGTTTTGGATTTATGCAAAGCGCTTGGAAACGCTCTCGCGAACTGCTGAATTAATCTTATAAATATATGCGAAAGGGCTTTGAACGGCATAATGC
>JAJBVR010000126.1 GCA_020859725.1 Clostridiales bacterium
ATATGAGCCGTTATTTTATCTCCGGGAAGAGCGCCGCGTACAAAAACCGCTAAATTATCATACCTGCCTATTCCGCTGCCCTCTGACGTTACGGAATTTATATCAATCACAATATCATCATTCTTTTTTAAAATCAAACAAATCACCGCTAATATAATATCATAAGCAGCCGCAAAAATAAAGAGTAAAGCCGAAACGAAATTGAAATGCCGCCAAATACCAAACAAAAATATGCACCTCAAAAAGTGTTTTACATTTGGGGTGCATATCATTTTTCTTCAACAAATGATTTTACTCTTAAAACATCATTTATTAAATTTTCGCTGAATAAGTTTAACAATCTCAACTATAGGAATAACGGCAAACGCAAGCAGCATTGAAATCAAATATTCAAGAGCCGAAATTGATGCAAAATCAAACATTTTTGCCAAAAACGGAATATAAATAACCGCCGTTGTAAGCAAAAGGCTTAAAAGCATTGCGCCGTAAAGATACAAATTGTGATTTTTAAGCTTAAATATTGATTCCCTTCTTGACCTCATATTGAAAGAATGGAATATTTCAGCCATTGAAAGAGTTAAAAATGCCATAGTCATACCGTTTTGATGAACAAATTCTTCCGTTCCGCTTGCGAGACCCATGCCGGCAAAATATGCAGCTATAGTAACGCAAGTCACCATAATTCCCTGCCACACAACATCTATGCCGAGACCATTTGCGAATATGCCGTCCTTATTGCTTCTGGGCGCGCGTTTCATAATGTCGGAATCACCTTTTTCCATACTCAGCTCAAGCGCAGGGAAAGAATCCGTTATAAGATTTATCCACAAAAGATGAACAGGTTCCAAAATAACAAAACCAAACAATGTGGCAATAAATATTGTCAGCACTTCAGAAAGATTGGATGACAGCAAAAATTGAATGGATTTTCTTATATTATCATAAATTTTCCTGCCCTCTTCAACAGCAAAAACTATTGTGGCAAAATTATCGTCTGCAAGCACCATATCTGCCACATTTTTGGTTACATCCGTGCCGGTTATTCCCATGCCTATTCCTATATCGGCATTTTTAATTGACGGAGCGTCGTTTACCCCGTCTCCCGTCATAGCCGTAATCATTCCTTTTTTGCGCCACGCGTTAACAATTCTTACTTTATGCTCAGGCTGAACACGTGCATAAACGGAATAATTTTCAATGTTACGCTCCAAATCCTCATCTGAAATTTTATTGAGCTCAGCGCCTGTTACAGCTTCATTTTCATTTTGGGCTATTCCCAGTTCTTTGGCAATGGCAATAGCCGTATCCTTATGATCGCCTGTAATCATAATGGGTTTAATACCCGCGCTCTTCGCTTTAACAATAGCGTCTTTAACTTCCGGCCTTACCGGATCTATCATTCCGCAAAGCCCTATATAACAAAGATTATTTTCGAGTTTATCGGCAGATACATCCGCAGGAACGGATTCATATGTTTTCATTGCAACGCAAAGCGCTCGCAGCGCTTTATCCGCCATTTCTTTATTTTGAGATAAAATTTTTGCTTTAACCTCATCTGTCATTTTAACTCTGCGCCCATTAACAAGCGCCTGACTGCAAACTCCGAGCACAACATCCGGAGCTCCTTTTGTATATTGAATAAATCCGTGCTTTACTGATTTATGAACGGTTGACATCATTTTTCTTGAAGAATCAAACGGAGCTTCAGCAACCCGCGGAAATTCATTTTCCAATTCATTTTTAGGCATTTCAAGTTTATTTGCCCATTCAACAAGCGCCGCTTCGGTAGGTTCTCCCTTAACGATTCCGTCCTCAAGCTGCGCGTCTGAGCACAGCGCCATAGCCTGAGCAATAAGATTTTCACTGTCGCCCCTATATTCAACAACCGTCATTTTATTTTGAGTAAGAGTGCCTGTTTTATCTGAGCAAATAATTTGCGTGCAGCCGAGAGTTTCAACCGCTGTAAGCTTTCTGATGACCGCGTTTTTCTTGCTCATTTTTGTTACCCCTATTGAAAGCACAATAGTTACTACAGCGGCAAGCCCTTCAGGAATTGCAGCAACGGCAAGAGAAACCGCCACCATAAAAGTATCAAGCATAGAATCAAACGTTAAATTTTGACCGCTTGCAAGCGTTCTGACAACATCAACGGCAAAAATAAAAACGCATATTCCCAAAACAAGATATGACAAAACCTTTGACAGCTGATTAAGTTTAATCTGTAAAGGAGTATCGCCGTTTTCGGCGTCATTAAGCGCGCCTGCTATTTTTCCCATTTCCGTTTGCATTCCCGTGGCAACAACAACTGCTTCTCCGTGCCCGTAAACAACATTTGAGCCCATATAGCACATATTTTTACGATCGCCCAAAGGGACATCATCAGAACCCTGAGAATCAATTGCATTACTGTTCTTATCAACCGGAACAGATTCTCCGGTAAGAGCCGATTCTTCAATTTTCATTGAAAATGAATTTATAATTCTGCAATCCGCCGGAACACTGTCTCCCGCCTCAAGCAAAACTATATCTCCCGTAACAACATCCTCAGAGCGTATTATTTCTGTTTTTCCACCGCGTCTGATTTTACTTGTTGCCGCGGCGATTTCCTGAAGCGCCTGTATGGCCTTTTCGGCTTTTGACTCCTGATAAACCCCCAACACGGCATTAATAAGAACAACCGCCATAATAATAATTACATCTGACGGAAATTCATGCTCATACACTGAAGTTATTGCCGAAACAACCGCCGCCGCAATAAGAATAATTATCATAGGATCGGCAAACTGCATTAAAAATTTGTGAAGCAAAGTTTCCTTTTTCCCTGCGCAAGTTTATTTTTCCCGTTTGTATCAAGGCGGGATTTCGCCTCATCAGCGGTTAAACCGTTTTCGGAAGAATTATATTCCCGCAAAACAGTCTCTTTTTCGGCAAAATATTCTTTCATTTATATACTCCTTTTTATATATTAATCAAAAAGACCCGCATATAGTATTCCAACCATATACGAGTCTCATTCTTGAAAACTAAACCAGCCTTTCGCAAGGCATGATGTTGATTTAGCACACACTTTATTTCGTGTGGAATTGCTCCCTCAAATATCGTGATTATTTACTGTTTTTAAGCAAAGCAAATAATTCAATTAAAATTATTTCTTATCTATCTGCTTTGAATATTTAGCCAGATAAACAGTTCTCATAAGGAAACATTCCATTTTTGGAACATAATGTGGCCGGTTAAATATATTAACGTCTATAACAGCTGCACAGCCTTTATCCATAATAATTTCAAGCGCCTGCATATCTCCGTCTGAATTTCCGCAAATAAGGGCGCCGTTATCCTGAATAAGAACGGCATTTCTGCCGCTGATTGCCTTGCCTATTTTTGAAGCGCATTCATCTGTGTCACCGTCAATCCATTCACAGTTTTTAACATCAACACCAACAATTTGCGCGAAATCATCAATCGTAGGAATCATTTCCTCGCCCGTGCAGGAAACGGCAACAACGTCCGGCTCGGAAAGGTGCTTTATCATAGAAACATTAGCATTTTCATAAATTGCTTTGTGTATTTTAGCACATTTAGGAGCAATTCCGTTAACTCCAAGGCAGGTTTCCATATCAACATCAACAGTTTTTCCGCCCACATTCAGTGTAAACAAATTTCCGTATCTTACAGATGAACCAAGATCGCAAATTGATTCCGGCATTGGGTGTGAATCCGTTTTTTTAAGAAAATAATTTCTTTTTCCGCTTTCTGAATACTGCTTTGCCCATGAATGGCGCAGATAGTTATCTTTAATAACTTTTTCGCAGCATTTTTCAAGAGTTTCGGCAAGCGCAAAAGCATGCTCATAATTATCTCCCATGCAAAGAGCGCCGTGGTGCATAAGCATTATCGCGCGTGAACCGGGATTCATCATTATGCACATTTCAACTTTTTTTCTAAGTGAATCGGTAGTGGACATTGCATAATCCGCAACCGGCACCTTATCGCCCAAAACAGGCTTAAATTCATCATAAACATTTCTTATTTCCATTCCGGTAATGCTTACGATAGTTGCCGCTTTCTGATGAGTGTGAATAACAAAATCAACCGTTGGATGATGCCTGTATGCCGCCGCATGAACACCTTTTTCAGAAGACGGCTTTATATCACCCTCATATGAACAACCGTCAATATTTACAACAACTATTTCATCGGGAGTTAAATCCTCATATGCTCTTCCGGACGGAGTAATAACAAACTGAGTGTCCGAAATACGGGCGGATACATTTCCCCAGGTTCTGGCAATAAGACCGCTTTCAATCAGCTTTTTGCCGGCATCCACCACTAATTTTTTAGCTTCTTCAATTTCATATGCCATATTTTTCCCCTTTATTAATATTATTAATCGGATAAAGGGCGGCATTAAAACCGCCCCGATTTTAATTAATAATCAATTTTTTCACACTTTGAAAGAACTCTGTCAAAGCGGCTGATGCAATCATCTATATCCTCTTCCGTATAAGCGCTTGAAGTGTAAAGACGCGAACCCGCAAGTGTTACAAGACCTTCAGCCATATAAGCGGCGCCTATATATTCCATTTCGGTTTGACGAAGCCCCGTTTGCTTAAGTGTGTTAAATATAGTCCACGGGTGTTTCCAATCAACCTTAAAGTGCATTGTGGCAACAGTGTGAAGGTGGCATATTGAGCCAACATTATAGCATACAAACGGAAGATCATACTTTTTAATTGATTCATTAATACCTTTAACAAGGCGGTCTGCCATTTGACCTGCAATCTGGCAGGCATTTCTCTTTTCGATTTCGCAAATAACCGTGTATCCGGCGCAGCAGGAAATAGGAGTTGCCGCCATTGTACCGCCGCATAAAGCCTTATGAATTTTTTTGCCTCCGTCGCCTCTGTCAAGTCCGGCGCCGAGATACTTCATAACCTCTCTGTGACCGCCGATGCCGCCGGCGCCCGGATAACCGCCCGCAATAATTTTACCGAATATTGTGATATCGGGATCAATTCCGTAATAGCCCTGAGCGCCCGAAAGTCCAATGCGGAAACCGGTTACAACTTCATCGCAAACAAGAAGCGCTCCGTATTTACGGCAAAGCGTCTGAACACCCTTAGGGAAGTCCTTATCAACAGGACGTGTGGCAGATTCGGGGCCGCATGGCTCAATAAATACTGCCGCCGTACCGCCGCGGAATTTATTAAGAATAAGTTTTTTCTCAAGGCTCTTTAAATCATTCGGGAAAAATTCCTGAGTGTGCTTGAAAACAAAAAGCGGAACACCGTGGGACTGCATATTGAGAGTTCCGGGAACACGCATACCCCAAGCAAGCTGATCTGACCAGCCGTGATAAGCGCCGCCCATTTTTATAATATTTTTATGACCGGTTGCCAACCTTGCAACACGAACGGCACACATGCAAGCCTCTGTTCCCGAGCCAAGCATACGGAACATTTCTACAGAAGGAACACATTCCGAAATTTTCTTTGCCAGCTTATATTCATAAGGATGGAAAAGTCCCGTTGAAGGGCCGCAGTCTTCAAGAAGCTCAACAACCTTCTTTCTTACCACATCGTCGTTTGAACCGATAATTGTGGGGCCGCCGGCCTGAAGAAAATCATAATATTCATTTCCGTCCACATCATAAAGCTTATTGCCCTTGGCTTTTACCATAACAATCGGGAAAGGATAGTTAAAAGCCAAATTGTGCTGAACGCCGCCGGGGATTATAGTTTTTGCTTCTTCAATCTGCTCTTTTGATTTTTTGCATTTTTTACCAAAGTATTCTTCCTCATATTCCTTTAAAGCTGCTCTGCTTATTGAATAT
>JAJBVR010000206.1 GCA_020859725.1 Clostridiales bacterium
TCTTTTTCGTCTTTTTGACTGTTGCACTTACATTGTATATTCACCTTTGCAAAAGCAAAAAGCCTTGGAATAATCGGAATGGATTCATTTTCCGTTGTTGTGGAAGCGGATTTAAGCAGGGTACTGCCGCGATTTGATATTGTGGGACTTCCGGACGCGGCTGTTAAGGAAAGCAGAGAAAGAGTAAGAGCAAGCATTAAAAACCGCGGCCTTGAATTCCCTCTTTCAAGGATTACCGTCAATATTGCTCCGGCTGATATAAAAAAAGAAGGCCCTCTTTATGATTTGCCGGTTTTAATGGCAATCTTAAAAGCCGAAGGGCAGATAAATGCTGAATTTGAAAACTGCGCTTTTATCGGGGAGCTTTCACTGGATGGTGAAATCAGGCGATGCGCGGGTGTGCTTCCAATGCTTTTAAAAGCTAAGGAGGATGGTATAGAAAATGTTTTTATTCCGTATGATAATAAAACAGAGGGAAGTGTTGTGGACGGAATAAATGTTTATCCCGCTGAAAATATAATAGATATTATTAAACATTTAAGCGGCGAAAAAGTCATTGAACCCTGCTATACCGAATCAGAGCTTCTTGAAGCAGAGGAGGAAACACTGGATTTTTCGGATGTTAAAGGGCAGGAGGATGCCAAAAGAGCGCTTGAAATAGCGGCTGCGGGAGGGCATAACTGCATTATGATAGATCCACCGGGAACAGGAAAATCAATGCTTGCGAAAAGACTTCCGTCCATTTTGCCGAAAATGACTTTTGAAGAGCAGCTGGAAACCACCAAATTGTATTCAATAGCCGGGGAACTGCCGGATAATGTTCAGCTTATACGAAAAAGGCCGTTCAGAAGCCCGCATCACACCATATCTGCTCAGGGCCTTGCCGGAGGAGGTCAAACACCACGCCCCGGGGAAATAAGCTTAAGCCACAACGGTGTTATTTTTATGGATGAATTTCCGGAGTTTGACAGGCGCGAAAAAGAGGCGCTCCGCCAACCGCTGGAGGATGGTAAAATCACTATAGCGCGCAGCACTGGAACCGTTTCTTATCCGTCAAATATTATGCTTGTTGCGGCAATGAATCCGTGCCCGTGCGGATATTTTGGACATCCAACAAAAGAATGCGTCTGCACCGAAGCCGCTAAAAAAGATACCGTGACAAGATAAGCGGCCCGATTTTAGACAGAATTGACATTCATATTGAGGTTGAACCGGTTGATTACGAAAAGCTTTCTTCCAAAGAGCCCGAGGAAAGCTCAGAGGAAATCAGAAAAAGGGTTAATAAAGCCAGGGAAATTCAAAGAAAAAGATTTGCCGGAACGGATATTTCCTACAACGCAAAAATGAGCCCTAAGGTTACCAAGGAATATTGCGTCCTTTCGGATGAAGCGTCTGATTTGTTAAAAAGCGCTTTTGAAAAACTCGGACTTTCGGCAAGAGCCTATGATAAAATTTTAAGAATTGCGCGCACTGTTGCGGATTTGGAGGAAAGCGAAAATATAGAAACAGGCCATATTGCACAGGCAATTCAATACAGAAGTTTGGACAGAAAATATTGGGCTGAATAATTATTTGAAAAGGAGTTATATTATGGATGAAATTGTAAGAAAGACTATGGAAAATCTGAATAAGAATAATATGGCGGCATATTATGTTGAAACAAAAGAAGAGGTTGTGCCCCTTATAAAAACACTTGTGCCGGCGGGAAGCGTTGTGGCTAATGGCGGCAGTGAATCGCTGAAGCAGTGCAAGGTTATGGAGCTTCTGGAAAGCGGTTATTATGATTTTGCGGACCGCAGAGGATTAGAGGGCGAAGATGTAAGAAACATATATATAAAGGCTTTTGCGAGTGACGCGTTTTTCTGCTCCTCAAACGCAGTAACGGAAAATGGGGAGTTTTATAATGTTGACGGCAATTCAAATCGCGTTGCCTGCATAGTTTACGGACCGCGCCGGGTAATTATGGTGGTTGGCGTAAATAAAATAGTGCCCGATTTGGAAGCGGCAATAAAAAGAGTTAAGGAAAAAGCGGCGCCTTTGAATACTCAAAGGCTTGACTGCAAAACTCCCTGCGCCAAAACCGGGAAATGCATAAGCCTTTTATCTGAAGATTCCGAAATGTGCGCCGGCTGCGAAAGCGAAACGCACATTTGCTGCAATTATGTTGTTTCAGCTCATCAAAGGCATAAAAACCGCATTAAAGTTATATTTGTTAATGAAGAAATAGGGTATTAAATACAATAAAAAACACGGCTGTTTATGTATTAATCAATAACCCGCGGGCTAAGCTTATTATAGATAAGCATTTTATTTCTTTCAGAAAGTGTGGTAAAATGAAAAAATTAATCCTATTAATTCCCGCCTTTATAATTGCAATATCCGTATTTTTATTTCCTTTCGGCGCTTTGGCTGATGACGAAAGGGTAAGCGTTGAGTGGGAAGGAAAATACGGCCATCAGGATATTTTGGCATGTGTAAACGGAGAATTGCGTTCGGATGTGGATTGGAATGTTCAGGTGGATTATGATGATAAAAATAATTATTATTCGTTCACCTATTCAGGCGACGGAGTCCTTACCGGCTGGGAATTTCCTCTTTTGGAGGAAGGGAAAGATTATGAAATTGTGTCTGAGGGCAAAAATAAAATAATTATACATCCTCTTGAATTTAAAGATACTATTCCGTATGTTAATGCGCTTGTGGATTTCGGAGAAAATGAAAGTTCTTATTCGCAGGAAAATAAATCTTCCGCCGATATTTCAGAAACCGAAACTTTATCATCTCAAGGCGCTTCGGCTGAAAAATCAGATGGAAATAATTCGGGTTCATCTTTAAACAGGTGGATTATGGCGGCGGGTGTATGCGCTGTTGTAATTGCCGCGGCGGCGGTAATTGTTGTATACAAAAACAAGCATAAATAAGTCCGGGCTTTTTATGAACCGAAAACACCCCGTATTGGATTATCGCCAATACGGGGTGTTTTTGATTTCTTACTAATAATATCAATTATTCTGTTTCATAAGTGAATACACAAGCTTCGTGAAAACCGAAATATTTTTCAACCAGCGGGGTAAGAGTGTCGCCTTCACCGTAATCAGGAGAAAGCATTTCCTTAACAGCTTCGTTGAAGCCCTCTGAATAGTCTTCGTTTTTGTAAAACGCGTATGCATATTCAATGGAATCCAAAGCGCCGTTAAGCGCTGTATATGCTTGTGCTTTTCCGCTTGAATAAAAGCTGAAAGAATCAATAACAGCCGCGTCAACAGCGCCCGAATCAAGCGCCGCGAATAATTCATCCGATGAGTTATAAACGTTTAAAGACGCAAGATTGTTTTTAACGGCAGTGTTTTCATCCAGCGCATTCGCGCAAAGCTCGTTCAAAACTCCTGCTTTCGCTCCGGCAATATTTCCGTAGGATTTAACAGATGATGATTTAGGAACAACAGTTATTATATCATTTTTAAGAACGTCTTCGCTCCAACTGTAATCCTCATTGTAAGTACCCTGATTTTTATGCATTCCGCCGCAGAATATTAAGGCGTAATAATCATTTCCGTTTTCATCGGTATATGCAGGATCTTCTCCAAGCACATAGTTTTCATCAACCTGAACAAATTTATAGTTCTTATAATCACCTTTAAAGGAATCAAAAGTATCTTTTATCAAATCAACATCAAAACCTTCAAGCTGACCGCTGCTGTTCATATATATAAACGGAGAAATTTCCTGCGTATATGCTATAAGCATAGTATCCTCCGTTATTTCTCCGGATTCCCCACCGCCGGATGAGCAGGCGGAAAAAAGAACGCATATTAAAGCGGCGCAAAGAATCACAGAAAAAAATTTTTTATATTTTTTCAATTTTATTCCCCCTTAAAGAGATAAATAACATTTTAATTTTAAAACATATTTAACGCAAAGTCAATATAAAACTGTTTTTATAAGTTTATTTGACAAAGTTAGTATTAAGTATTAAAATAGCATAAAATATAAATTATACAGAGGGAGATAATATGCTTACACTTGACAGAGTATATAAAGCTTCAAGAGTTTTGAAAGATGTTATTCGTGAAACCGATATGATTTTGGCTCCGAATACAAGAAAAGGCACAAATATTTATCTTAAAACCGAAAATTTACAGGTTACGGGTTCTTTTAAAATAAGAGGGTCTTACTTTAAAATCAGCCAGCTTTCAGATGAGGAAAAGGCAAACGGGGTTATAGCCTGCTCTGCGGGAAATCATGCCCAGGGAGTTGCGTTGGCGGCAACCAAAAGTGGAATAAAAAGCCTTATTTGCCTTCCGGATGAAGCGCCTATTTCAAAGGTGGAGGCAACCAAAAGGTTCGGCGCCGAGATTTGTATGGTTAAAGGCGTTTATGATGACGCGTATAACAAGGCCATTGAGCTTAAAAATGAAAAGGGATATAGCTTTATTCATCCGTTTAATGACCCTGATGTTATTGCCGGGCAGGGCACAATCGGTTTGGAAATTATGGAGCAGCTGCCTAATGCGGACGCGGTGATAGTTCCTATAGGCGGAGGCGGATTGATTTCCGGGGTTGCTTTCACGATTAAGCAGATTAATCCAAACTGCAAGGTATACGGAGTTCAGGCGCAGGGCGCTCCGAGTATGCTTAAATCTGTTAATGACGGAGAAATTGAAACACTTGACAGAGTACAGACTATTGCGGACGGAATTGCCGTTAAAACCCCCGGCGATTTAACATATCAGCTTGTCAGTGAATATGTGGACGGAATAGTTACCGTTTCCGATGATGAAATCGCACTTGCTATTTTGACTCTTATGGAGCAGCAGAAGCTTGTGTCCGAGGGCGCCGGCGCTGTTCCGGTGGCGGCTGTTTTGGCGGGCAAAATACCGGATATAGATGGAAAAAATGTTTGCTGCCTGGTTTCCGGCGGAAATATAGATGTTACTATTCTTTCCAGAGTTATTGAAAGGGGCTTAAAAATGAGCGGAAGAACCGCGAATATTACAATTGCCCTTTCGGATAAGCCAGGGCAGCTTTCGGATGTGTCGGATATTATTGCACAAACAGGCGCGAATGTAACAAGCGTTAATTATGACAGCACAGATTTGGATATGAACATCAAAGATTGCTATTTGCGCATATCCGTTGAAACAAGGGATTTTGAACATATAGCATCAATAAAAGAGGCTCTAAAAAAAGCAGGATTTAAAGTTTGTGATTAAATAATATATACTGATTTAAAATATTAACGGCTATTCAGCGCCGTGTATTGCGTTTAAAGGCAATATGCATGCTGTTTGGACTATATATTTTCAACAGAAAGGAATAAGTGATTTATTATGGAATATGTTTCAACTGGAAAAGCGCCGAATGCAATAGGGCCTTACAGTCAGGCCGTAAAAGCCGGCGGGCTGTTATTTACAAGCGGTCAGATTGCCATAAATCCTGAAACGGGAAATGTGGAAACCAAAACGATTGAGCAGCAAACGGAACAGGTTTGTAAAAATCTTAAGGCAGTATGTGAAGCGGCGGGAACTGAGCTTGAAAAAACAGTTAAAACGGTATGCTTCCTTGCGGATATAAATGATTTTTCCGCGTTCAATGAGGTGTACGGGAAATATTTTACAGGAAAACCTGCCAGAAGCTGTGTTGCTGTTAAGGATTTGCCTAAAGGCGTTCTTTGCGAAATTGAAGTTACAGCTGAAATTTGATTGGATATTAAATAAATTATAAAAAAGCGCCCTTTATGGTTTTAATCCATAAAGGGCGCTTTTGATTCGGTGAATATACAATGTAAGTGCAACAGTCAAAAAGACGAAAAAGAATGACTCA
>JAJBVR010000153.1 GCA_020859725.1 Clostridiales bacterium
CTGATTACACAGCTTTCTTCTCTTGGATTTAACTGCGAGTATAAAATCAGCCGGAATTATTTGGAAATTGAAAAATGCGGAATTACAAACAGATTTTATCTTTTCGGAGGAAGAGATGAATCCTCCGCTGCTTTAATTCAGGGAATGACTCTCGGCGGAGTGCTTCTGGATGAGGTTGCGCTTATGCCGCGCTCATTTGTTGAGCAGGCGCTTGCAAGATGCTCGCTTGAGGATGCGAAATTTTGGTTTAACTGCAATCCCGAAAATCCGTATCATTGGTTTTATCGGGAATGGATACTTAAAAAAGCAGAAAAATATGCTTTATATTCATTTTAAAATGGAGGATAACCCTTCTCTTTCCGAGAAAGTGATTAAGCGTTACAAAAAGCTTTACAGCGGCGCTTTTTATGAAAGATTCGTAAACGGGAAATGGGTTGAGGCAGATGGATTGGTTTACCCAATGTTCAGCGGTGAACGCCATATTAAAATACATAAAGGCGGATTTCTTTTATATTATTTATCCTGCGATTACGGAACTGTTAATCCGTTTTCACTTGGGCTTTGGGGAAAAACCGAAGACGGATGGTACAGGATAGGCGAATATTATCATTCAAGCAGGGAAAGCGGGATTCAGCTTACAGACGAGGAATATCATGAAAGCCTTAAAAAGCTTGCGGGAAATAAAAAAATAGAGGCGGTGGTTATTGACCCTTCCGCCGCCAGCTTTATTGAAACTGTTAAGCGGCACGGAGAATACAGAGTGATAAAAGCGGATAATGATGTGCTTAAGGGAATTAATCTTGTTTGCTCCGCTTTGAAAAATGAGCAGATATTTTTTATCCCTGCTGTGTTGATACAATTCGTGAATTTTCAATGTATCGCTGGGATAACGGAATAAAACGAGACGCTCCGAAAAAAGAAAATGATCACGCAATGGATGACATAAGGTATTTCGTGTCAACCGTTTTAAACGGCGGGTGCAATGCCGAGGGTTACACATTTGCAATAGAAAGGATGTGAAAATTTGGGATTATTTAATAAAAATAAAAAGGCGATTGAATCACCTCCTGTTTCAGCGGTTCAGACAAGCTCTTATTCAAATCACCCCTATTGGCATCTTAATTCTTTTACTCCTATGGGAATAAACAACAGAATTTATGATTCGCTGCGTGAAAGCATTCCCGTTATTGATGCGGCGGTGTTAAAAATCATAAGGCTTGTCAATGATTTTAAATTTGAAACAGGCAATGAAAAAACCGATGAAAAAATGAATGATTTTTTTGAAAAAATCAATGTTGGCGGAAATCAAACGGGAATTTATTCATTTGTTTTCAGCTATCTTTCTCAGCTGCTTACTTACGGAAGCGCGGTTGGCGAAATAATAGCGGATGACAATAAATTTTACGCGCTTTTTAACGGTGAGCTTGAATCACTGGAGGTTAAGCGTGCGGCGGATAATATTAATCTTGAATTTTATAATTCCGGCAGAAAAATTAAAAATCAGGATTTGATATTGTTTTCGGCTCTTAATCCTCAGCCGGGAAAAATTCTTGGAACAAGCCTTTTAAAAGGGCTTCCGTTTATATCCGATGTGCTTTTAACTATTTACAATACTATAGGGGAAAACTGGAAGCACGCGGGAAATCTTCGATATTCCGTAACCTATAAGCCAGCAGGAGATGCGGCGGACGGAAGGCTGGCTGTGGAACGGGCAAATCAAATAGGAAGAGCCTGACAGGAGGCTATGAGCAGCAAGGAGTCTGTTAAAGATTTTGTGGCGGTAGGCGATGTGAGCGTTAAGGTTATAGGCGCTGATAACAATGTGCTGTCCAGTGAAATTCCAGTGCGCCAGCTTTTGGAACAGATAGTGGCAAAAACCGGGCTGCCTCCTTATATGCTGGGGCTTTCATGGAGCACAACCGAGCGGATGAGCACACAGCAGGCGGATATGCTTACAACAGAATTGGAGGCTTACAGGCGAATGCTTAATCCGGTTTTGTTTAAAATAGGGCGTAAATACCTTGATATAAACGGAATTTCACTGCCGGTTAAGGTTTCTTGGGGCGATATTACGCTTCAGGATGAAACAGAGCATGCAAGAGCGCGTCTTTATGACGCTCAGGCAGATAAAATTTTAAAGGAGGTATCGGATTAATGGATTGCCGAATTGAAAAAGGATATGTTCCGAGCGAATCGGATTATGAAAAAATCAGGCAGTTTACACGCAGGGATTTTTCAAAAGATGAATTATATGTTTTTGAAGTTACTCTTTGCAATAATGAAATAGACAGAGACAATGAAAAATTTTCGGAAAAAGCGCTTAATGAACTGGCCGCTCTTTTTAAAGGCAAAACGGGAATTAAAGACCATTCTATGAAATCGGATAATCAAACAAGCCGTATTTTTGAAACATATGTTGAGCATATTCCGGGAAAAAACTCAGGACGGAGAAAATTACTGTGCATTAAAGGCAAGGGCATATATGATTAAATCGGAAAACACCATGCCTTTTATAACCGAAATAGACGCGGGTATAAAAAAAGAAGTTTCTGTGTCCTGCTCAATGAAAAAGAGAATTTGCTCAATATGCGGAGCAGATAAAAATTCTGAATATTGCAGTCACACAGCAGGAAAAGAGTACGGCGGCAAAAAATGTTTTGTTATTTTGGATGAAGCGCGGGACGCGTATGAATTTTCATTTGTTGATGTGCCGGCACAGCCTGAGGCGGGAGTTGAAAAGTCATTTTTTGAAAATGAAAGGGAATGTGATATGAATAAATTACTGCAAAATATTGAAAAAGGAAAGGGATTTTCCGTTTCAGACAGTGAGGCGGTTGAAATATCAAAATATTTCAGCAGCCTGAAAGAGGATGCGGAAGTAGGAAAAAAATACAAAAACAGCCTTGTTAAAGAATTGGTAAAGCTTTGCTCAAAAGCAATACCGGATATGGACTTGGAAATATTTGAAGGAGTTGCAAGGGTTATGACGGCGAAAGAGCTTATTGCCTTTAAAAACGCTTTTTCAAATTCCGAAAAAAGCAATATTATACCTGCTCCTCAGCTTAAACCGGCTGAAAAATCAAAGCGCAAAGCTGATTTCAGCCAGTTTAAAATTTAAAATTATAAGTTATTAAAATATGATTGCCCGCGGCGAACAAATTAATTAAGCGGGCGGAAAGGTGATAATTATGGCAGTTAGTTTTAACGGATTTAATGAAAATGTAATAACAATGAATTCCGCGCAGTGCAAAGCGGGGTATCCTGCGTTTATTGATAAGGACGGCAGCGCCGTGTGTGCGGCGGCGGATTCGGAAATTATAGGCATATGCGTTAACGCGAATGAAAAATAGCCGGTATTCAGATAAGCGGGTACGCAGAAAGCGCTTTTTCGGCGGGAACGGCGAAATACGGCGAGGTTCATCTTCTTGCCGACGGAAACGGCGGGGTAAAGATTGCGGATGACGGCGGCTGTGCCGTGAAAGTTATAAAAATTGATAATGATAACAAAACTATCGGATTTATTCTTTAATATATGTTTAAGGGGGAATTTTAAATGACATTTGATAACATTAAACTTGAAAAAGGCTTGTATTCATCTGCGAAAGGCTTTACGGCGTCGCTTGAGGAGATAGATCCGTCCGAAAATTATACTGGCACTTCTCTTGAGGGGCTGGACGCTTATCAGCGCCAGCTTAAAAGGTTTGACATTAAGGTCTCCGGCTCCGGTTCGGACAGTGTGTCTAAATTTTTTCAAACATCTGATTCAGCAGCGCTTTTTCCGGAATATGCATCCCGAGCTGTTCAGCAGGGTATGGAAGAGGCAGACCTTTTAAATAAAATTATTGCAACAACCACAAATATAGACTCTCTTGATTACAGAGTAATAGAAAGCATTCCTGGCAGGGAAAATAAAGAACTCGCTGATGTGGCGGAAGGCGCTTACATTCCCGAAACAAGAATAAAAACAAAGGAAAAATTAACCCGCCTTTATAAAAGGGGAAGAATGCTTGTTGCTTCATATGAGGCTGTTAAATTCCAAAAGCTTGATTTGTTTACCGTTACCTTGAAGCAGATTGGCGCGTATATCGCAAGAAGCCAATTCAAAGACGCTGTTGAGGCGCTTACTTCGGATGACATAAAAACACTTGATTCCACCGAAACAGAGTTGAAGTATTCCCATCTTATTGATGTGTGGAATGCGCTTGAGCCGTATAATATGACAAGCATAATTGCAAATTCAGAATTTACGGCGCAGCTTCTTCAGATTTCTGAATTTAAGGATTCAAATGCCGGTCAGAACTTTCACGGAAGCGGAAAAATGATAACCCCTTTGGGAGCGGAGGTTATAAGATATTCCGGATTTGATTTAAACGGCGTTTTGGCTCTTGATAAATCAGCTGCGCTTGAAAAGGTGCAGGCAGGAAACGTTGCTACTGAATACGATAAGCTTATAGACCGCCAGCTTGAAAGAGCGGCGATTACGGCAACGGCTGGATTTTCAAAAATCTTTTCGGATGCTTCCGTAATTCAAAAAATTACAGTTTGACCGATGTTCGGAAAGGATGTGATCCTATGATCAGCAAAGAAAACGTGCTGGAATATATTAAAACCCTTGGCGGATTTTCAGATGATGATTTGCTGAAATATAATTCTGTTATTGATTTTTCAATTATGAGCACCTTTGAAAATCTTAAAGATAAATCCTTTGAAAAGGATGAAAGAGCAGTGTTTCTTTCAGCCGCAAAGGCATTTTATTATATTGCATTTTCATTGTATTGTGAAAATGTTTATTCTTTTACCGCCGGTGATGTTTCCGTAACCGAGCAGCGCAGCCCCGAATACGCCGGGGAAATACTTGATAAGGCGTATGCAGCGGCAGGCTCCGTGATTAAAGACGGCGGCTTTGCTTTTATAGGAGTTTGATTATGAGATGTTCTTTAGATAAATCTCTTGTGATAAAGCAGCAGCTTGAAAGGGTTGGAAAAAAGGCTTTTTTCTCTGACGGGGATTGGAATTCAACACCGTTTTATGCCGTTATTGAGCAAAGATGGAAAAGCAATAAATCTAACTTTGAAAAAACTCAAACCGAAATAGGTCTTGTAAGCGCGGATTATTTTACATATATAGGCCCCTATGACCATGATGTGGAGACTCTGTCGGACGAGGCTGTTTTAAATTGCAGCGGGAAAAGATATATTTTTAAAAAGAAAGAAAAGGTTGAAGCCGGCGGAGTTACACAATATTTTTGGGGAATTTTAAGGCTGGTTTCAGGGGATTTTGATGACTGATATTAATGAATTTGTAAATATATTTATAAATAAGATAAAAGAAAATGATTTTTTCGCTGATAAAAAAGTGATTTTTGCTTATCCGAATTACGTTAAGCCGACGATATTAAAGAAAGCGGTTATTGCCGTTGGGATTGCATCCGCCGATATGAAGCCCGTTTCATTGGGGCAGAATTATGCGGGTGGAATTTTAAAAATTTTTGCCGATATTTATATTCCGTATAACGGCGAATCAAAAACAAACGCTGAAATAATATCAAAGCTTTCAGAGACCGTTTCAGATTTAAATGCCGTGGGAATATGCGTATATAATGAGGAAGTCAGAAGTTCCGCGCAGTGTGTTTCACAAATGGTATTATTTTCGTTCAGCGATGAATTTTCTTATCAGTAAAGTAGGGTGCAGTCTTGGAAACATATAATGATGTAAAAGATATTTCGGAATATATAAGGCTTGATTCAAAAAGATATGATCTTCCAATCGAGGAGGATTTATGAAACTTATAAAAATGAAATACAAAGATTTTGAA
>JAJBVR010000195.1 GCA_020859725.1 Clostridiales bacterium
CTGATAACAGCGATTTTGATTTGATAAAAAAGCAAAAGAAAATATAGTATTATCTTTTTCATTAAAAAACAGTAATCAAGCTAATACCGGCATAAAAAAGCCGTTGGCACTGATGTGTCAACGGCTTTTTAAAATATTATTTTTTCGCAAAGGCAATATCCCTGCAAAATCAATTAAAATAAAAATGTCAGTCCGCGCTGTACGGAAGAAGCGCAATTTGACGAGCACGCTTAATAGCTGTTGTAAGCTCTCTTTGGTGCTTCGCGCAAGTGCCGGTTACACGGCGGGGAAGGATTTTTGCTCTTTCAGATGTGAATCTGTTAAGCTTTGCAATATCCTTATAATCAATGCTTTCACATTTATCAACGCAAAACTGGCAAACTTTTCTGCGGCTTTTTCTCATTCCGCCTTTATTATATGCCATAATCAGTTTCCTCCTTAAAATGGTAAATCATCATCGTCATCCACAATTTCTTCAAAATCGCTGTTATCCGCCGAAGCATAGCTTGGAGCCGGCTGGCTGTAAACAGGATTTGAAGTGCCGCTTTCCGCTTTTGAACCGCAGAAAGAAACATTGTTGGCGACAACCTGAACAGTTTTTCTCTTATTTCCATCCTTATCCGTATAATTATCCGTTTGAATTGAACCTTCAACGGCAATCATGGAACCCTTGTGAAAATAGCGGGAAATAAATTCGGCAGTTTGGCGCCACGCAGTAACATCAATAAAATCGGCCTTTCTTTCCTCGCCCGATTTTTGATAATTTCTGTCGCACGCTACCTGAAAGCGAACCACGGACACACCTGTGGGTGTGGTGCGAAGCTCTGGATCAAAGGTTAACCTGCCCATAATTACAACAGAATTAATCATATCATACCCTCCGATTATTCGCCTTTTGCAACAATTAATGAGCGGAGAACACCGTCAGTAATGTTTATAACACGATCAAGTTCTGCCGGGAAGCTTTCATCGCTTTCAAACTGAGCAACAAGGTAATAACCCTCTGTTTCGTAGTTGATCGGATAAGCAAGCTTGCGTTTGCCCCATTCCTCAACTTCGCCAAGAGTGCCATTCGCGCTGATAAGATCAGTGAATTTTGCTTTGAGAGCCTCAACCGCTTCCTCGCCTTTAGAGAGTGGGAAAACTAATACGAGTTCATACTTTTTTAATGCCATTCCTGTGCACCTCCTTTTGGACTTTTGGCCCGAAAATTCTTTTCGGGCAAGGATTGCCGCCCGATAAGGCAGCTTATTTATTATAACAAACAAACTCTGCCCTGTCAAGAAAAATTTGACGTAGGCAGAGTTGTTGACACTTATTAAACTGATTAAAAAGAATAATATAAATAATTATATTAAAGAAACTACTAAATCTCCCATTTCTGATGTGGAAACCAATTTAAACCCGTCCTCATAAATATCCGGGGTTCTTGCTTGAGTAAGCGCAGAATCAACAGCCTTTTCAACCGCGTTCGCCGCCTCTGATTCGCCGAAAGTATACCTAAGCATCATCGCTCCCGAAAGAATAGTCGCCAAAGGATTTGCCTTTTGCAGTCCCGCTATATCCGGCGCAGAACCGTGAATAGGTTCATAAAGTCCAAAGGTTTCCTTTGCAAGTGAAGCGGAAGCAAGCATACCTATGGAACCGCTTATCATTGACGCTTCATCGGAAAGTATATCGCCGAAAATATTTGAAGTAACAATCGTATCAAACTGACCCGGATTGCGAACAAGCTGCATAGCGCAGTTGTCAACATACATATATGAAAGCTCCACCAACGGATATTCCTCTTTAACCCTTTCAGCAACCTTACGCCAAAGCCTGGAGGATTCCAGCACATTCGCCTTATCGACACAAGTCAGCTTTTTACCTCGCTTCATAGCGTATTCAAATCCGGCTCTTACAATCCTTTCAATTTCCGGAACGGTATAACGCTCTGTATCATAAGCGCCGGTAACACCGTCTTTCTCATATGTGCCTCTGTCTCCGAAATAAATTCCGCCCGTAAGCTCACGCACTATAAGAATATCAAGCCCCGCGCCTATAATTTCTTCTTTAATCGGTGAAGCCGATTTCAAAGGGGCGAAAATCTTTGCCGGGCGAAGATTAGCAAAAAGGCCAAGCGCTTCCCGTATTGCAAGAAGCCCTTTTTCGGGGCGGTTGCTGCCGGGCTGAGAATCCCATTTCGGGCCGCCGACAGCTCCCAAAAGTACTGCGTCGGAAGCTTTGCAGGCGCGCTCTGTTTCCTTTGGAAAGGGAACGCCTGTTTCATCAATGGCGCATCCTCCCAGCAGCTGATAATTATAATCAAATTCAAATCCGAATTTCTTTCCCGCGGCGTTAAGAACCTTGATACATTCATCCACGATTTCCGGACCTATTCCGTCTCCCTTAAGGACTGTAATTTTATAATTTTTCATCTTTTCCTCCGATTTTTTAAATATTATTTTTCAAATATTCCGGGCATTGTATCATCTCTTACGCAATCGGGCTGATCCCTGTTTACCGCGCAAATAATACCTTTCAGCGATGCATAACCGATATTATGCGAGACCCCGATGCCGAAAATATCTTTTCCGCTCGGATTCTTCAAATGAATATATGAAATCGCCTTAGAGTCTGAGCCAACGGAAATCGCGTGCTCACTGTAATCCACAAATTCATAGCCCTGTATTCCAACCTGACCGAGTGCGTTGAAAAACGCCTCAATAGGACCGCTTCCGGAGCCGTCTATTTTAACATGGCTTCCGTCTTTAACCCTAAGCGTTCCTTCAAACCGAACTCTTGTAAGATATTCGTTTTCCTCTTTTTCCTCATAGGTTTTATGATTTAAAATTCTGTAAGGTCCGGCAACATTTCTGTATTCCTTTTGGAATAAATCAAATACTTCATCCGGCTGAAGCTCTTTTCCTTTGGCATCACACGCATGCTTAACTACCGCTCCGAATTCCACGTGCATCGCTTTCGGCATTTTAATTCCGTAATCATTTGCCAAAATAAACGCCGCTCCGCCTTTTCCGCTTTGTGAATTTATTCTTATAACCGGCTCATATTCCCTGCCTACATCCGCGGGGTCTATGGGAAGATACGGAACCTCCCAGTAATCGGAATCTGTTTCCTCCATATACATTTTGCCTTTATTGATTGCGTCCTGATGTGAACCGGAAAAAGCTGTGAACACAAGCTCACCCGAATACGGCTGGCGAGGCGGGACCTTCATTTTGGTTGTGCGTTCGTAAACCTCTTTAACCTTATTAATATCATGAAAATCAAGCTTTGGGTCAACCCCCTGAGTCCACATATTAAGGGCAAGCGTTATAATGTCAACATTTCCCGTGCGTTCCCCGTTTCCGAAAAGTGTGCCCTCAACACGGTCTGCTCCCGCCATAAGCGCCAGCTCAGTTGCGGCAACGCCTTCACCTCTGTCATTATGGGGATGAAGAGAAATAACAGCGCATTCCCTGTTTTTCATATGGCGGCAAAAATATTCAATTTGGTCGGCATATCCGTTAGGAGTTGAGCATTCAACGGTGGACGGCAGATTAAGAATAATCGGATTTTCCGCAGAAGCTCCTATAACTTCCATAACCCTTTCACATATTTCAATGGAATTATCTATTTCCGTGCCTGTAAAAGACTCGGGCGAATATTCATACCTTATATTCATATACGGGCATTCCCGCAGCTTCTGTTCTGTAAGCTCCTTAATAAGCTTAGCTCCTTCAACCGCAATATCTATAACTCCCTGCATATCTGTTTTAAAAACCACCTTGCGCTGAAGCGTTGAGGTTGAATTATAGAAATGAACTATAACATTTTTAGCTCCGTCAATAGCCTCAAAGGTTTTTTTAATTAAATGCGGGCGCGCCTGAACGAGCACCTGAATAGTTACATCATCTGGAATATAATTTCCGTCTATCAAAGTTCTTAAAATTTCATATTCCGTTTCCGAAGCGGAGGGGAAACCCACCTCTATTTCTTTAAAGCCCGCTTTAACCAAAGTGTCAAACAATTCCAGCTTTTCCTGAAGATTCATAGGATTCACAAGAGCCTGATTACCGTCTCTTAAATCAACGGAGCACCAAACAGGCGCTTTTTCAATTACTTTATCCGGCCAAGTTCTGTCCGGAATATTAATAGGTTTAAACTGAATATATTTCTTATATCCTTTCAGCATAATAAAAACTCCTTTCATAATTAAGGGGCAAAAAACACGCCCCTATAAAATATATAGGGGCGTAGATAATCTACACGGTACCACCCTACTTCAGCAGATTTCTCTGCCCTTTAGCATCCTGCAATGCCTTAACTTTTTACGCAGTTACGCGTTTGCCCCTATAACACTGATAAAAGCTTTCAGGGCAACAACTCAGCAGAGAGCTATGCATTATAACTTTCATATCGGCTTTCACCTGCCGCCGACTCTCTGAAATCAAGATTATAATCTTTTTCTGCTTCACGGTCTTTTCCGGGTAATATTAAGTTTTAATTAATTATATCATATGCAAAAAAATTGTCAACCCCAAATTAATAAAGCTTTGAATAACCGTGGCCGTTTGCTATTGCCGAAACAGGCACATTACTTTTGCACAGCGGGCAATGGTGCTTATCATAAACTTTATAATCGGGAAGATCCTTTTCGGTAAAAATTGAATTTACCTCAATACCGTTAATTTCTTTTGTTGCGCTGAAAGCAGCCGAAATTCCCACAACCGTGCCTCCGTAATACCCAACGCTTTCAATAGCTCTGTCAACAGTTTGACCGCTTGTTATGCAGGAAATAAGCACAAGCACACGCTTTCCGCTTATCATCTTAATTAAATTATCGCGGAAAATCATATTTCCCACCGCATCGTATTCAGGACCCAGCACATAAATATCTGCCGGAGGATTCGGAGAAAGCATAGACGGCCTTGAAAGCTCATGCGCCAGATAAGCGCCGAGCGCCTGTGTTTCATAAAAGCACAAAACCGTATCCACCGCTATATCACGCACAACATAATATTCCGCCATAAGCATGGCCGCGTCAACAGAAACATTATGATTATGCTTAATATCCGATGTGCCAACATAATAATTGATATGGGAGCTGGCTGTAACAAAGTGACCTTCGGTAGCGTGAATAAAAACCTTATGATCCCTTTCAGAACTTATGGTTATAGCGTCATTCATTTAAAATCATCCCTTTTTATTTAATTCTACTATAATAATATTTATTTTTCAATTTACCTAACAGTACAAAAAATCGGCTCAGATTTGTGAAAAATAAACAAAGCCTTGTGTAAGTGTCAATTATATTATGCATATTTAAAAGGAAATAATTCGGCAGACGCGGACCGAACCCGCATAAAAGAGGAAAGGCAGTGCATAACACACTGCCTTTCCTCTTTCTGTCTATAACAAACTATAGGAGGACAAGATACTTGAAGCGGTTGCGGCTCCGCTGTCAAGGCAAGTATAATTATACCTAAAAATGCACAATTTGTCAAGTGAAAGTTGAAAACTTTTAAACATTATTACCACCGAATATAAATTTTATCAAAAAAGCAAATGTAGTTTCCTTTCCTATAAATATAAAATTCAGTTTTTTTGCATTTAAGGCTTAAAAAAGGTAATTTTTGCAAGTTTTAGAATATTCGTTCTAAAACATATTGACATCGAATGTTTGTTCGTATAATATAAAAAATACAAGAAAAAAACGGGCTTATATTTTATATGCCTCTTGAATTGTCAAGTCAAGTGCAACAGAGTATCGAAGAAGACTTCAAAGGGGG
>JAJBVR010000095.1 GCA_020859725.1 Clostridiales bacterium
AATTACGCTAGACGGTATAGGAAACGGTAGTTCAATTATTCTTTTTGACGGTATCGTTTCTAGATTCCCAACTAGAATTAAGCAGTATATTCAGTATTTGAATACCGGTCGTATGGTATATAATTTCCTTGTACCCGCAATATTTATAGTTTTCATTCTTATGATTGCCTATGTTGTGTTTATGGATAATGCCGAAAGAAGGCTTCCGATTCAATATGCAAATCGCGTTGTTGGAAGAAAAATGTATGGCGGTCAATCAACTCATATGCCGATTAAAATTAATATGAGCGGAGTACTTCCGATTATATTTGCGTCATCAATACTCTCTCTTCCCGGAACTGTTCAGATGTTTATTTCATCTGATAAATATACCGGCACTTTTTGGGAAAAATTCTTTAACGCTTTCCAAAGTGATTCCTGGTGGTATGCGGGAATGTATTTCATTCTTATAATTTTCTTTGCTTATTTCTACAGCACTATTCAGTACAACCCAATCGAAATGGCAAATAATCTTCGTAAGAATAACGGCGCTATTCCCGGTATTCGTCCCGGCAAACCCACTTCGGATTATATAATGAGAGTCCTTATGAGACTAACTCTTATCGGCGTTCTCATGCTTTCCGTAGTTGCGCTTTTGCCGATTGTTTGGTCTATTATTTGTGACGCGGCTATTCCGCCTCTTAATGACGGAGGCAGTGACGGCGGTTTCTCCGTAAGTCTCGGAGGCACATCCATAATAATTTTGTGCGGTGTTGCTCTTGAAACAGTTCACCAGCTTGAATCACAAATGATGATGCGCCATTATAAAGGCTTCCTTGATTAATAACGAAAGGCGTTCTATATGAAATTAATACTTTTAGGCGCTCCCGGCGCCGGAAAAGGCACTCAGGCAGAAAAAATTGTTGATAAATTCGGCATTCCTGCCGTTTCTACCGGAAATATCATCAGAGCAGCTCTCAAACAGGGCACTGAAATGGGCTTAAAGGCCAAATCCTATATGGAGTCTGGTCAGCTTGTTCCTGATGATGTTGTTATAGGTATTATCAAGGAAAGATTAAATGAAAAAGATTGTGAAAACGGATTTATTCTTGACGGTTTTCCGCGAACCATTCCTCAGGCTCAGGCGCTTGAGGATATGGGAATCGTAATTGATAAGGTGCTTGATATTGAAGTTCCTGATGAAATAATTACGGCAAGATTATCCGGCCGCCGTGTTTGTTCAAAATGTGCAAATTCGTATCATTTGGTTTATAAAAAACCGATTAAAGACGGTATTTGCGATTCATGCGGCGGTGAACTTATTCAGCGTAAAGACGACGCTCCCGAAACTGTTAAAGCAAGGCTTAAGGAATATCACGAGATGACAGAACCTCTTAAAGATTTTTATAAAAATCTCGGTAAGCTTGTTGTTGTGCAGGGGCAGGAAAGTGTTGATGATACAACAGCGCTTGTCTTTAAAGCATTGGAGGATTAACATGGTAGTGCTTAAAAGCAGCAGAGAGCTTGAGCTTATGAAAGAGGCCTGCAAAATATCTGCTGAAGCATTAATGGTGGCGGGTGAAGCGGTAAAGCCCGGCGTTTCTACAAAAGAAATTGATAAAATTGCTTATAATCTTATACGAAAAAGAGGAGCAATTCCGAATTTTTTGGGCCTTTATGATTTTCCGGCCACCGCATGTATATCTATAAACAATGAAGTTATTCACGGCATTCCCAAAAAAGACCGTATCATTCAGGAAGGTGATATTGTAAGTATAGATTTGGGCGCCGAAAAGAATGGCTATAACGGCGATAATGCTGCCACATTTGTTGCAGGGACTTGCTCTCCCGAAGCAAAGCGGCTGTTGGACACAACCCGTGAAAGCCTTTACAAAGGTATTGAACAGGCTGTTCCTGGCAACAAAATCGGCGATATAGGTCATGCCGTGCAATCATATTGCGAAGAACGAGGTTACGGAGTTGTTCGTGATTTTGTAGGACACGGTGTTGGAACAAAGCTTCATGAAGATCCCAGCGTACCTAACTTCGGGCACGAAGGACGTGGTATCAGACTGTTACCCGGAATGACATTGGCAATTGAACCGATGATCAATCATGGAACCTATAAGGTAAAACAACTTTCAGACGGCTGGACTGTTGTTACCGCGGACGGCAAACTTTCCGCTCATTTTGAGCATACTATTGCCATCACAAGCAACGGCCCGGTTATAATGACAAAAATCTGAGAAGTTTAAATCAATTGCAGGCGATTACGCCGCGATGTGATTCCAGTTAAATAAACATCTTTCGTATAAAATTTAGCGAGGTAAAATGATGTCAAAGTCAGATATGATTGAAGTTGAAGGTACTGTGGCTGAGGTTTTGCCTAACACTACTTTTAGAGTTAAGCTTCAGAACGGCCACATTATTTTGGCCCATATCAGCGGGAAACTGAGGATGAATAATATCCGCATTCTTCCCGGAGATAAGGTAACAATTGAGATGTCTCCGTACGATCTTACAAAGGGTCGTATTATTTGGCGCTCAAAGTAATATTAAGGAGGATATTCAAAATGAAAGTCAGACCTTCTGTTAAGAAAATTTGCGATAAATGCAAAGTTATAAAACGCAATGGAAAAGTAATGGTTATCTGTGAAAATCCAAAGCATAAACAGCGTCAGGGCTAATCCTGAATTAATAATCGGAGGTAAACTGTAAAATGGCACGTATTTCAGGTGTTGACTTACCAAACGATAAGAGAGTGGAAATCGGTCTTACCTATATTTACGGTATCGGCAGAACAACGGCTGCTCAAATTATCAAATCAACAGGAATTAATCCGGACACTCGCTGCAGAGATTTGCCTGAGGATGAAGTTTCTAAAATTCGTGATTACATTGAAAAGAACGTAACTGTTGAAGGTGACCTTCGCAGAGATGTTGCGTTCGATATCAAAAGACTTATAGAAATAGGTTGCTATCGCGGCATTCGTCACAGAAAAGGCCTTCCTGTAAGAGGGCAAACATCTAAAAACAATGCGCGCACAAGAAAAGGTCCTAAAAAGACCATAGCAAACAAGAAGAAATAATTGTAGGAGGAAACAGCAAGTATGGCTACAAAAAAGACCACAACTTCACACAAACGCCGTGAGAAGAAAAATATTGAACGTGGTACAGTTCATATTCAGTCAACCTTCAACAACACTATCGTAACGGTTGCCGATATGCAGGGAAATGCCATTTCCTGGGCTTCGGCAGGAGAAATGGGCTTCAGAGGCTCAAGAAAATCAACTCCTTATGCCGCCCAAACTGCCGCAGAAACTGCTGCTAAGGCTGCAATGGAGCACGGTATGAAATCTGTTGAAGTTTATGTTAAGGGGCCGGGAGCCGGCCGTGAATCTGCAATCAGAGCGCTTGAAACAGTCGGATTGCAGGTTACGCTTATTAAAGATGTTACTCCTATCCCGCACAACGGCTGTCGTCCGCCTAAGAGACGCCGCGTATAGTCATTAAAGGAGGTTACTTGATATGGCAAGATATACAGGACCTGCTTGTAAGCTCTGCCGCCGCGAGGGGAAAAAGCTTTTCCTTAAGGGCGATAGATGTTATACAGGTAAATGTGCTTTTGAGCGCCGCTCATATGCACCCGGCCAGCATGGTCAAAACCGCAAAAAAACTTCTGAATACGGAATTCAGCTTCGCGCAAAGCAAAGCGCGCGCCGCTATTACGGTATTGCAGAAAGTCAGTTTCATAAATATTTCCTTATGGCTGAAAGAAAGGCCGGTGTTACCGGTACAAATCTTCTTCAGCTTTGTGAAAGCCGCTTAGATAATGTTGTTTACGAATCGGGCTTCGCAAGCTCAAGAGCTCAGGCTCGTCAGCTTGTTAATCACGCTCACTTTACCGTAAACGGCAAAAAGGTGGATATTCCTTCATATATTCTTTCGGCAGGCGATGTTGTGGCTGTTAAAGACACAAGCAAAACCACTGATGAGTTTAAAACGCTTGTTGAAAATAACGCTTCTCGCCCTGTTCCTATGTGGATGGAAGCAAATAAAGATGCAATGGAAGTAAAAATCCTTCGCAGTCCGGAAAGAGAAGAAATTGAAACACCTGTTGAAGAACATTTAATTGTTGAGTTCTACTCTAAATAATAGTTAATCATTTCTTTTATTTAGTGCAGCAAAAAATTATTTAGGAGGCTTTTAAATGATTGAAATTGATAAGCCGAATATCGAGATTGTAGATTTATCTACGCAGGGAAGCAGAAGCGTTGGCAAATTTGTTGTTGAGCCGCTTGAAAGAGGATTCGGCACAACACTTGGAAACAGTATGAGAAGGGTGCTTCTTTCATCTCTTCCGGGCTACGCGATTACTTCCGTTAAGATTGATGGTGTATTGCACGAATTTTCAACTATCCCTCATGTAAGAGAAGATGTAACAGAGATTGTTCTCAATCTTAAAAACGTTGTTCTCAAAATACATGATGAATCACAGAAAACTCTTTACATTAAAGCAAACGGAGAGGGAGAAATTACCGCCGGTGATATTGAGCACGGCTCTGATGTAGAGATTCTTAATCCGGACCTTCATATTGCTTATCTTGATGAAGGCGCAGAAGTTATAATGGAACTCACCGCAGACAGCGGAAGAGGTTATGTTCCTTGCGATCGCAATAAGCAATTAATGGATTTGCCGATAGGCACTATTGCCATTGATTCCATTTATACTCCTGTTCTTAAGGTTAATTACACAGTAGAAAACACTCGTGTAGGCCAGCAAACCGATCTTGATAAACTCGTTCTTGATGTTGAAACAGACGGAACTATTCCTGCGGATGAAGCTGCTTCTCTTGCAGCTAAAATCTTAAACGATCATCTTAAGCTTTTTGTTGATCTTTCAGAAGAGGTTGGCAATCAGGAAATTATGGTTGAAAAGGATGAAGACGGAAAAGAAAAGGTTCTTGAAATGACCATTGAAGAACTGGATCTTTCTGTGCGCTCATTCAACTGCTTAAAAAGAGCGGATATTAATACAGTAGAAGATTTAATCGGAAAATCCGAAGAAGATATGATGAAAGTTAGAAACCTTGGGCGTAAAAGTCTTGATGAAGTTGTTGCAAAGCTTGCTTCTCTTGGTTTCACACTTAGTCACGAAGACGACTAAAGGAGGGAATTTCTATGCCAGGTACCAGAAAATTGGGCAGGCCCACTGATCACAGAAAAGCTATGCTCAGAGGAATGGTTACTCATCTTTTGGAAAACGGCAAAATTGAAACAACCGTTACAAGAGCTAAAGAAGTTAGAGCTATGACCGAGAAAATGATTACCCTTGGAAAAGAAAATACTCTTGCTTCAAGAAGGCAGGTTCTTGCTTATGTTACTAAGGAAGATGTTGTTAAAAAGCTATTTGATGATATCGCTCCCAAGTATGAGGATAGAAACGGTGGTTACTGCCGCATTATCAAAACAGGCCCTCGCCGCGGTGATGCAGCCGAAATGTGCTTTATAGAGCTTGTATAAGATAATAAATTGAAAAGTATTTTTAGTTATTTATAGTTAAATAATAAAATAGTTTTCTGGTAAATTACGGTATAGTCTTTATTGGCTATGCCGTTTTTTACTTTTTATTGATAATTATTACCGATATTTTTAAATTTCAATATTATTTGTACTACATAAGCATGTGCAAAACCGTATATTTCTAAAAATAAAATTTTCATA
>JAJBVR010000034.1 GCA_020859725.1 Clostridiales bacterium
AAATGTTGAAAACTCTGTGTAAATCATTGAAAACTATAAATATTTTGCTTAAATTTAACTTTTCAACATAAAAATTCGCCGATACAAGCCGATTAGAGCCCTGGTTTTTAACATTTTCAACATTGTTTTCAACAATTAAACACTGTTAAATTCAATATACGAATTGTTATTGAAAAAACTTGTCAAGAATTATTTTATTGCACTTTTCAACAAAAATCAATAATCAAAAAATTGAATATTTTTCTTATTATCCACCAACACTATTTGTATAAATTATGAAAGGAATTATTTGCAATGATTAAAGGAGTAAATAAACAGGTGCTTGAGGTTACAAATACGGAGAATCCTTATTTTGAGAAAATAATTTTTTTGTAAAACCTGAATATGTGAATTGCGACAGGGAAAAATTAAAATCAGAAGCGCACCGTTTTGCAAGAAACGCAGCAAAGCCGCCAAAATCAAGGAAATCAAAACGTGAAATAAGATATATAATATTACAATCCGTTTTGTGTTTGGGCGCGGGCATAGCAATAACGTTTTTGCTTCAGTATTTCGGCTGACACCAAATTATAATATCGGCTTTAAAATTTTGCATGCTGCGCGCCCGGCAGCAGCATGCGCTGAAATTTGTTCCGGGCAGAGAGGCTGAAGTGTTTTAAAATGACAGTTTATAAGGCGTTTAAAAATTTTTATATTTTTCTAATTTCCCTTGCGGTTATTTTGGGAGCTTGTTCGGGAGGATATATTGCATATCAGCTTTGTTATAATGAAAACAGCGCGGTATACGCCGTTTCAAAATACGGTTCAAGCGGAAGCGAAGTAAAGCAAATTCAGAAAAAGCTTCAGGAATTGGGATATTATAACGGCAGTATTGACGGTATTTTCGGCAGTGAAACACAAAATGCCGTTAAAAAATTCCAAAGAAATGTGGGCATAACGGTTGATGGAATCGCAGGTTCCAAAACTATGCTGTATTTGGGTCTAGGCGGTTCCTCCTCAAGCGCTTCCGGCACCCAGTATTCATCATCGGATGTTGAATTGCTGGCAAAAGTAATCTCGGCGGAGGCAAGAGGCGAAAGCTATGAAGGGCAGGTAGCTGTAGGCGCGGTTGTTCTTAACAGAGTAGCGCATCCGTCTTTTCCGGACAGTATAAGCGGAGTTGTTTATCAGTCAGGCGCGTTTTCCTGTGTGTATGACAGTAACTGGAACGAACCCGTTGCCGAAAACTCAAAAAAAAGCGGCTCTTGACGCGATAAACGGATGGGATCCTTCAGGCGGCGCGGTTTATTATTTTAATCCCGATAAAACAAATGATAAGTTTATGCATTCAAGGCCGGTTATTAAAGTTATAGGCAGCCATAAATTTTGTAATTGATTAAGTTAAAAAGCAGTATCGCCGAAGATTCGGCAATACTGCTTTTTATACATATAATATTATTTAGGAGTTATTTGGTAAAGAAAACCGAAAAAGCCTTATAAGCCATATAAACATCTATTTTGCTTACAATTTCATAAGGCGCGTGCATTGAAAGCACAGGAACGCCGACATCGATTGTGTCCACATCAAGATTGGCAACAAACATTGCAACTGTTCCGCCGCCTCCGGCGTCTACCTTTCCAAGCTCACCGCTTTGCCAAAGCACATCGTTTTTTTCAAGCAGGGCTTTTACCCAGCTTGCAAATTCGGCAGAAGCATCGCTGGTGCCGCTCTTTCCTCTTGAACCCGTAAATTTTGTTACGCAGACTCCGTTGTTAATAAAGCTGGCGTTATTCTTTTCATACGCAAAAGCCCAGGTGGGGTCATATGCCGCGTTAACATCCGCAGAAAGGCATTTGCTGTGCCTTAAAACATCTCTGCCCTCAAAGCCCTCCAGTCTTGCCAAATCTTCAATGAAATATTTCATATAACTTGAGTGAAGCCCCGTGTTTCCATCGCTTCCTATTTCTTCCTTATCGGTTAAAACAGTTATCGCCGTGTATTCCGGCGCTTCTTTAATATCCAAAATAGCTTCAAAAGCAGGGTAGGCGCAAACTCTGTCGTCATGACCGTATCCGCCTATCATACTTCTGTCAAATCCAATATCATCAACCGTGAAAGCGGGTACAAGCTCAAGCTCCGCAGAAAGAAAATCACGCTCAACAATACCGTATTTTTCGTAAAGAAGATTCAGAATGTTAAGCTTGATTTTTTCGCTTTCTTCATCGTCCTTAAACGGGCGGGAGCCTATAAGAACATTTAATTCCTCGCCTTTGATAAGCTCGTTTGGCTTTCTTGAGTATTGCTCCGCTGCAAGGTGCGGCAAAATATCGGTGATGCAGAATTTAGGCTCACCCTCGGCTTCGCCTATTTTAATATCAACAAAGCTGCCGTCATTTTTGCAGATTCTTCCGTGAAGAGAAAGCGGTATTGCCACCCACTGATATTTTTTAATTCCGCCGTAATAATGCGTTTTGAAAAATCCCAAATCGCCGTCCTCGTAAACAGGGCATTGCTTTAAATCAATTCTTGGCGAATCAATATGCGCCGCCGAAATACGAACTCCTTCATTTATCGGTCTTTTTCCTTTTACGCAAAGAATAACGGATTTTCCTCTGTTTGAATAATAAACCTTTTCACCGGGCTTAAGCGGATTTCCGAATTCGTTAAATTTAACAAACCCGGCGGCTTTCGCGGTTTCCTCCGCCCACTTTGCAACCTCCCTTTCGGTTTTGCATTCGCTGAGAAAGGCTTTATATCCCTCGCAGAAATCATCGCAGATTTTAATTTCTTCATCAGTCATAAAATCAACGCCGTTTTGTTTTTTGTTGAAAAGCAGCTTTTTAAGCTCTTTTGCTGATTTTTCGCTCATAAAAATTCCTATCCTTTCCGGCCGCAAATATTTTATTAAAAATAATAAATACGCTTTGCCGCAGCCATGCAAGGCGTATAACGGAAATTAAGCCGCTTCAAAACTATGCTCAGGGGCAGATTTTGAGGGCTGTATAATTAATCAGCGTGATTTTTCACACTATTTTCTCCGATAATGTTTTAATCTGAATATCCGTATCTCTGCCGTCGTTAATAATGATAAAATCTGAATTTTCTTTAAAAAATTCTTCCGAATGCTGGGCATTGATTCTTTGCTTCGCCTGCTCCTTTGTTATTCCGTCCCGCTTCATTATTCTTTTTAACCGCAGTTCCTCCGGGGCAATTACGGCAACTGTTTTTGAGCAAAGCCCGTTTGCCCCGCTTTCAAAAAGCTGGGGAGCATCTAACACACAGGGAAATTCGGCGGCTTCAATACACAGTTTCAGTATGGCAGGGTGCATTATTTTATTCAGCTTTGCCGTGCTTTCGGGGCTTGCAAAAGCTCTGTCGGCAAGCAGCTGCCTTTGCAGTTTGCCGTCCTTAGCTATATCTTTCCCGAATTCCCTTTGCAATTCGGGAAAAACGCAAGAATTGTTTTCAGTAATTTTTTTAGAATAATAATCTGCGTCAACAATATTAAATCCTTGCCTTTTAAGCTTATCGGCAATATAGCTTTTGCCGGCTCCCGATTGCCCGGTTAAACCGATAACAAACGGTTTATCAAGGTCAATCACATTAAAAGCGGCGGCTCGTATAAGTCTGTTATATACTGCAAGACCTACTCCGCTTAGTTTCGGATTACGCGCGTAAGCCTTTTCCGCGCCAAGCTCATCCAGTTTTCGCAAAGCATTAAAAAGCGAATGGGATTGGCTTAAATCATCGCCTTCTTTTCCGAAAGTTACTTTCGGTATATTAATTTTATCATCTTCAAAGCAAAGTGCAAAGGCATTGCTTCTTGAATTAACAAATTTTTCGTATTTTTCTTTATTTCCGTTAATAATTATTATTTTTGCCTTTGGCGAATAATGCTTGTACTTCATTCCCGGTGATGTCGCTGTTTCGCCGTTTTTCATACCCTCAAGCACGGCTTTTGAAATTTCAACCTTTCCCAAAACCTCTTCAAGCATATCCTTTGTAACCGCTCCCGGGCGAAGAATAACGGGTGTTTCCCCGGCAAGTGTAATAACGGTGGATTCTATGCCGAACTCACAGCTCCCTCCGTCTATAACGGCGTCGATTTTACCGTTCATATCTTCAATAACGTATTTTGCGTTGGTAGGGCTCGGCAGACCGCTTGTGTTAGCGCTCGGCGCGGCAACAGGAGCGCCCGCGGCTTTTATAAGCGCGCGCGCAACGGGATGTTGCGGCATCCTTACCGCAACTGTTGATAATCCTCCGCTTACGGTTTTGCCTATTTTGCCGCTTTTCGGCAGAATTATTGTGAGCGGCGCGGGGAAAAACGCGTCTATCAGTTTTTGGGCGTTTGGAGTTACTTCTTTTACAAGAGGAATAATATCCTCCTTTTCGGCAATGTGAACTATAAGGGGATTATCGCTCGGCCTCCCTTTTGCGGCATATATTTTTGAAACGGCCTGTTCATTAAGCGCGTTTGCTCCCAAACCGTAAACCGTTTCGGTGGGAAACGCAACCAACCCTCCGTTTTTAATTATTTCACCGGCGGTTTTTATATCTGCCGATGTTGTTTTTAAAATTTTGGTTTCCATAAGAATTAAATTTATTCTCCTTGGCTTGCTTTCAGTTTTTCCGCCGTGTCCGCGGTTATAAGCGCATCAATAAGCTCGTCTAAATCGCCGTTTAGTATTTGCTCCAGCTTATAAAGCGTCAGCCCGATTCTATGGTCTGAAACTCTGCCCTGAGGGTAATTGTAGGTGCGTATTCTTTCGCTTCTGTCACCGGTTCCCACCTGCGCCTTTCGCTCTCCTGCTATCTGCGCGTCATGCTTTGCCTTTTCTGCGTCATATAAACGCGCGCGCAAAACTTTAAGCGCTTTTTCCTTGTTTTTATGCTGGCTGCGTTCGTCCTGGCATTCAACAACCGTGCCGGTGGGTATATATGTTATTCTGATTGCGGATGAGGTTTTGTTTATGTGCTGACCTCCCGCGCCGCTTGAGCGAAATGTATCAATCTGCAAATCCTTTTCATTCAGTTCAAAATCAACCTCTTCCGCTTCCGGCAAAACCGCAACGGTTACGGTTGAGGTGTGGATTCTTCCCTGACTTTCGGTTTCGGGTACACGCTGAACTCTGTGAACGCCGCTTTCAAATTTAAATCGGCTGTAAGCGCCGTCCCCCTCAATGGAAAAGCTGATTTCCTTGTATCCGCCAAGCCCGGTTTCATTGGCGGTTAAAATTTCCGTTTTAAATCCCTTTGATTCGGCATACATTGAATACATTCTGAAAAGAACGCCTGCAAAAAGAGCGCTTTCCTCTCCTCCGGCGCCTCCGCGGATTTCTATAATTACGTTTTTATCATCATTGGGGTCACGCGGAAGAAGCAGAATTTTAAGCTCCTCTGAAATTCTGTCAATATCATTACGGCTTTGCTCAAATTCCTCTTTCACCATTTCCGCAAAATCGGAATCCATTCCGCCCTCCTCAATCAATGCCTTGCATTCATTGTTTGATTCAATCGCTTTTTTATATTCCCTGAATTTTTCCACAACCGGGGCAAGGCGCTTTATTTCTTTCATAATACGGGTATACTGCTCAATATCCGCAATCACCTCCGGTTTGCAGACTTCGCTGTTTAATTCCTCGTATTTTTTTTCAACCTCATTTAATTTATCCGTCATAATCTTCTCCGTAAAGCAATGAATAAAATCTTTTTTC
>JAJBVR010000051.1 GCA_020859725.1 Clostridiales bacterium
GGAAGAACAGATTATATCCATAGCGCTGGATGATGATACCTGCGAACAGTATCGCAATCCCGGTGAGCTTTCAAAGTTCATTCGATCAAAAATTGTTAACAAGGAAATGTACTATATCCTCATAGATGAAGTGCAGTACGCAATCACAAAACAGGAGCTTGAAAATCCGGAAGATATTAAGTTATATAATGTTTTGAATGGGTTAATGCGTCTTCGCAATGTAGATATTTATGTTACCGGCAGTAATTCCAAGCTGCTTTCTCAGGATGTGATGACTGCATTTAGAGGCAGAGGCGATCAAGTGCAGGTGTTTCCATTGTCGTTTAAGGAATACTACGATTTTTTCGGCGGGGATAAATCGGAAGCCTATGAGAATTATGCTCTTTATGGAGGGATGCCGCAGCTCATATCTTTCAAGCGTGATGAGGAAAAGGTTAAGTATCTGAAGAATCTTTTTTTGGAAGTTTATTTTAAAGACATTAGCGAGCGGTATATGGTGAAGCTCCCTGATGTGCTGGCTGAGCTTACAGACGCTTTATGTTCTTCCATAGGTTCACTTACAAATGCAAAGAAGATTGCCGATACTTTAAGTACGGTAAAGAACATCAAGGTATCTACAAGCACAATCGCAAAATACTTGGAATATCTGATTGAGTCGTTTCTGTTCAGCGAAGCGAAAAGATATGATGTAAAAGGCAAAAAGTATTTTGAGTATCCTCTTAAATACTATTGCACGGATATAGGACTCCGCAACGCAAGGCTTAATTTCAGGCAGCAGGAAGAAACGCATATAATGGAAAACATCATCTATAATGAACTGATTTGCCGGGGATACTCTGTGGATGTCGGTGTTGTTGAAGTTGCTGAAAATAATGAGGGCAAGAAAACGAGAAAGCAGTGTGAGATTGACTTTGTTGTAAATATGGGTTCAAAAAGATATTATATTCAGTCCGCCTTGTCCGTCAGTGATCCTGACAAAATGACAACCGAGTTAAGACCGTTAAAGAACACGAAAGATTTCTTTAAGAAGATTATCATCTCCAAAACCCACGCAAAGACATGGACGGATGAGGACGGCATTGTCCATATAGGATTGTATGACTTTCTGCTAAATACAAACTCTTTAGAAGCATAAAGCGATTGATGAGGCGAAATAAGTGAGCAAGAGATACACACAGGAAGAATTAAAAGAATATTTCTATGAAGCATTATCTATGTTCAACGAAGCGTTTGACACAGAGATTACACCTGAAACTGTTGTTGTGGATTTTTTTCACACCCGGCAGCGGGCTTGCTGTATATAGGAGCTTTTGTGAGAAATACTTTCCGGGCAGATATGAGAAACAGCACGAAGCCGAGGGATATTTTGAATCTACGGGTGCAGAAGCCTTTGTAGGAGACAAACAGTATGGCGTTCTTATCAGATCGGATATAGACTTTACTCTTGGAGAGGTGCTGATGATCTTTCTGCACGAAATATCACATCTGTTTTGTACGAAGAATGAAATTGACGGTGGAGATTTCTACAATAAATATTGTATGGGCAGCGGCGAAGAAGATGGATTTTTTAATGCAGGATATGCCGTATGTAGAGAAGCTATTGCAGACATAATGGCGGACGCAGTGATGTCTGATTATGCTGCCATGACACTTGGGATGGTTACACCTGAAATCAGAAACTACTATGATCGTCTTTGCTCTCAAAATTCAGAAGCTAAAAAATGTACGTCGCTCATCATCGGATATATCATGATTTCCAAAGAAGTATCCGGGACAGAAGATTGGAAAACTGCTCAAAAAGCAATCAAGGGCAAGATAAAGATTAACAATGACATTTTAATGGAAATACTGCGGCTTGTTTTTGAAAAACTTCACCAATCTCCCTTTTTGAGAATTACGCCGGAGTTTATTAAAGAACTTGGTTTTCTTTATACCGAGCTTATTACATTTAGAGCATTTGAAAACAGATGTACTGAGCAAAAATGGAATAATTAAAGATGAGGTGTCGGTTAGAACTGACACCTCTTTTCTTTCGCCCAAAATCGTATTGAAAATTTTAGAAAATGAAGTATAATAGACTTATCTGAAACACAGTGTCTCAGATAGAAAAAGACGAGGTACATTCCTATGAGAAGCAAGAGTCCCAAATTGATGGATAAGATACTAAAGTTCGCCGAAGGATATTATCTTGATAACGGTCACTCTCCGGCTACTTCCACGATTGCGACAGAACTTGGCATATCAAGAGCAACGGCGTACAGATATTTAGTTGAAATGAACGACAGAGGAATGGTCGAGTATGACGGTCAGGATATTCAGACGGATGTAACAAGAAAACTGAATAATGAAATTAACCGTACTGCCATTGTTGGCTCTGTTCCCTGTGGTACTCCGGAGTACAAGGAAGAAAACATTGAGGAGTATGTATCACTTCCGACTGCTATTTTCGGCAAAGGCGATTTCTTTATATTAAGAGCCAGTGGACAATCAATGATTGAAGCAGGAATAGATGATGGTGATCTTGTAGTCGTCAGAAAACAGATGTATGCCGATGAGGGCGATATTATCGTTGCTCTTGTAGATAACCAAAATACTTTAAAACGTTTTTACCGAGATGAGAAAAATAAGAAGATTATTCTTCATCCTGAAAACAGACGAATGAAGGATATTATCGTAGACGAGTGTTTTATTCAAGGAGTGGCTTGCCACATTATTAAGGCTTGTCTGCTTATATTCTTGGGTGTATTTGGGGCTTTTTGAAGACATTTTTTATTCCTCCTTTTCCTGTCTTCTATTATATCTTACTTGTCCACTTTTTTATTATATATCCACCGTTCCTCTCTGGAATATGCGCAAGGAGTATGAAGCCGATGTAATTGAAACGCTGGAAAGCACTTTCGGAGAAATCGAAAACAAAGTTGATCTTGCGGAAGCCATTATGGGAGCGGCAAGAAATGCCGCCGAGGACAATCTGCCCGACTATATCCGAGATTTGCTGTATTCGGTAAACGACAGCTTTTTGGAAGGACTGGACGAGGATAATATCGGCTCTCTGTATCGGGAGGTCGTTACCAACAGCGTGGCGTATATGATGATGTCCCGGCTCGGCATTGACACGGAAAGCTATTTTGAGGACGATGATTTCCGGGATGTTACTAACTTTAATACGCAGGAAACGCTCAATGCGCTTGGTTTTGCCACAAGCGACATTGCGGAAATGGGATTATCTGAGATAGCAAAGACCGTTATGGCTTTGGATCGGCAAAATCGCATAATTGCCGGTCAGAATAGAAATGAGTACAATAAGGTTGAAAATAAAACCGAAAGGAGCTTTAGCGATGAACGAACTGACCTACACAATGCTGCAAAATTTCTCCCTAAATTCTCCATAAAAAAGAAATGATGCAAAAATCATCATACTATTCGTCAGTGAGCTTATAAAATCAGGCGGAGTTTCGGTTCAAACCAAAACTCCGCCTGTTAATTTATACGGAAAAGTGAATTGATTTTTTTATTATTTTTTCATCATGTGCGTTTTCATTTTCACAGTTATGCCATATAGCCTGCACATCATCATTTTCTTCAAACATTTCAATCATTCTGCTCATCTTCTGCATATCCTCTTTGCTCTCAAGCCTTGTGTAGGTAGCAGGAATATAAGCAGGCTCACTGGATATAATTTTATATCCTTTATTTTCAAGATCATCACGAATGGCGCCCACATCATTTGCTTCGGTTCGGATTTCAAACACATCATCGTCATCTGTTATAAAATCCGTTGCACCCGCGTCAAGCGCGTCCATCATAAGCGTATCTTCGTCAACGTCCTCTTTCTCTATTAATATAACTCCTTCTCTTGTAAACATAAATGTTACAGAACCCGAAGTACCCATATTTCCGCCTGCTTTATCAAAATAATGCCTTACCTCGCCTGCGGTTCTGTTTCTGTTATCGGTTAATGCCTCAACAACAACGGCAACTCCGCTTGGACCGTATCCCTCGTATATAATTTCTTCATAGTCCGCTCCGCCGTTTTCACCGGCAGCTTTTTTCAGCATTCTTTCAATATTGTCATTGGGCACATTGTTTTGCTTTGCTTTTGCTATAACATCTTTAAGCTTAGTATTAATGCTTGGGTCTGCTCCTCCGTTTTTAACAGCCACGGAAAGCTCACGCCCTATTTTTGTGAATACTTTGGCTCTGGCGGCATCGTTTGCTCCTTTTTTTCTTTTGATTGTGCTCCATTTGGAATGTCCGCTCAAATAAATCAACTCCCTTATTGATTAAAAATAAAAATCTGCACTAATTTTACCATATATAAATATAGCTTTCAAGATAAATTTGATGTGATTTGTTTGAATCAATTAAAATGCTGTATTCCGTTTTCAAATTCAGCAGAATTGGCAAATCGAACATATACACCGTTGTTTTTGAAGGCGTCCATCTTTACTCCGAGCGGTTCAAAATTTTCAGGTATGTTTATTTTGTATTTTACAGTGCTTTTCGGTTGAAGTGATTCTTTGTCGTAGTTTTTAATTTCCTGTTCAAGCAAGTCACCGCTCTTTTTCTCTTTAAATATTACTGCAAAGTAATTAAAGCAATGCGGTGCGGCAAATCCGTAATTTGTAACTGCAAGATTAAGTATACCGTTATTTGCTGAACATTCGGTAATTGCAAGCTGGTATCCCAAATGAAATTTGATTATATCATAAATACTCAGCTTTATTTCTTCTCCTTTTGAATTTTTAAATAAATGGGGATTAACGTTTATGCCGAGCGCTTCGGTTTCTTTGAGTGAAAGAAAATCGTTTTTCCATTTTTCAATACTGTTTTTTCTCCTTTTTCACAGTAATTATGCTCTAAAGAAAATGAGGTAAGTGAATATTTGAAAAGCTGTGTCAGCACATTTTTTCCGTTCAGCGAGTTAATCGGCGCGCCTGATTCTTTGTCGTCCATCAAAGCATATCCCCACGGCATTTCACCGTCATTAACGGTTTCTTTTATATGCTCAATCACTTTTTTAAATTTTTTCCTTTTATGCAAGGGAATAAAGCTCCATTTGTGATTCATATCTCCCACGATATAGTCATCATGAATACCTATAAACTTTTTAATATCCTTATTTGCAAGTTTCAGCATTTTATAAGTGCGCACCTGCGTATAAATCCCTTTGGGAGCGATTTTCGCTGCCTTGTTTATAATTTTTTTAAAATAACGCCGCTTTAAATTGTGGTATGAATGCCCCTCTCCACAATAACCTATAATTCCGGTTTGCAGACAGTATAAAACAGCATCTATTAATTCTCTTTTTTCCTCAAACCAGTTTTGAATTTGAATAAGGTGCTCAGCCACTGTTTTATAAGGAGCGTCATCTACATCTTCTGTTGAATAAGCAAATCTAAGTAAAATTCTTATATTGCTTTTTCTGAAAAAATTCAAAAAGTGATTCTATCTGACTAAATGCCTTAGCGTCAATTTTTTTATTTTTGTAGTTTGAAAGATAAATATATACTTGGCAAAGCGTGGGTTTGTCGGCCCTATATTTTTTGATTATTTCTTTTGCTTTTTAAAAGGGTCTTCATTTGAAAGC
>JAJBVR010000043.1 GCA_020859725.1 Clostridiales bacterium
TTAAAGAAAATTTTGCAGATTATAGGAGCAATCGCGGCAATAGCAGGCGTTATCTCGGCTGTTTACATTGCCATACAGAAATTAACAGGAAAAAAAGAGCCTGAATATTTTGATGACAATGATTTCTTCGAGTGCGACAATGACCTTGAAATAATTGAGGTGGACGGAAAATCGGAAAATTCGGAGAATAACACGGAAGCCGAAGAAAAAAAGCCGCTCCCAAAAAGAAAAAAAGCTGCTAAAAGCACAGCAAAATAAATTTATAACCATTTTAAGCAGAGCAACGGTTTTTTAATTGTTGCTCTTTATTTATTATTTCGGGGCAAAGCTAAATTCGCGGCTGTTATAATGGATAAATAACAAAAACAAACAAAACATAAATTTGAACAGATTGAGAAGAACAAAAATTAATCAGCTTTTCTAAGCAAATAATTTTTGCCGTCGGCAATATTTTTTGCATTTGGCAAAGCAGAGTTTTCTTGGCAATAAAAATTTTACAGCCGGAAAGGATTGGGATTATTATGACCGGTGATTTTAATACAGGACTTGTTCTTGAGGGTGGCGGAACAAGGGCTATTTTCACAAGCGGAGTGCTTGACTCATTTATTGAAGCCGGCATTCAATTTCCGTATGTTATAGGCGTGTCCGCCGGAGCATGCAACGGCGCTTCTTTTATAGGAAAATCTTTTCGCCGCCAGCACGACATTACAATTAATTACGTTAATGACAAACGATATATGGGAGTAGGCAACATAATCAGGCATGGGGAATATCTTAACAGTGATTGGATATTTAATGATTTAAGCTATGATATCTGCCCGCTTAACCAGGACGAATATGAAAAAAGCAACACGGTTTTCTGCACTGTTGCAACAAACGCAAAAACGGGAAAAGCCGAATATATGTACCCAAAATCCATTAGAGCAAAGGGATGCCCTGAAATAAGAGCAAGCTGCTCATTGCCGGGAGCAACAAAGGGCTGCGAAATTAACGGCGAATTATATTTTGACGGAGGGCTTGTTGATTCCATTCCGCTTGAACGCGCTTATGACGACGGATGCAAAAAAGCCGTTGTTATTTTGACCCAGCATCACGGATTTGTTAAAAAGCCTATGAACGAGAAATTGAAAGGCACTTTTAAGAAATATCCGAAAATAGGCGAGGATATTGTAAAACGACACATTATGTATAACAGGCAGCTTGAATTTACAGAAAAAATGAAAAATGAAGGGCGAGCGTTTGTTATTCAGCCGGCTAAGCCCCTGGGGTGCTCCACGCTTGAAAAAAATTTAACAAAGCTGGAAAGAATTTATCAGCTTGGATATGAGCAGGGAAAGCAAAACACGGAAAGGATTAAAAAATTTATATCTGAATCATGAGCAAAAAAGAAGAAAAAACAAATGTTATGCGTGCGCTTGACAGAGCAAAAATACAATATACACACAGAAATTATGAGCCTGACGGCAAACTTACAGGCGCGGAAATTGCCGCGGCGCTGGGAGAAAATCCACAATCTGTTTTTAAAACGCTTGTAACGGTTTCCAAATCAAATGAGCACTATGTTTTTATGATTCCCGTTGAGAAAGAATTGGATTTAAAAAAATGTGCCAAAGCAGTTGATGAAAAAAGCGTTGAAATGATTCCCCAAAAGGATTTGCTTCCTGTTACGGGATATGTTCACGGAGGCTGTTCGCCGATAGGGATGAAAAAGCAATTTAAAACAACCATTGACAGTTCTGCCGAAAACTTTGAAAAAATAATGTTTTCTGCCGGAAAAATAGGTTGCCAGGTTGAATTGAAGCTATGTGATTTAAAAAAATTATTAGAATTTCAGAAGCCGATTTAACAAAATAAAATAAAATAGATGTAAATTCCATTTTTTAATTTACATCTATTTTATTTTTTCAGTGAATAAAATTTAAAGCATTTCCTCATTTTCAAGGAGAGTTTTATATTTTATATAAATTTTATTTTCTTCATCACTTTGCGTTCCGTCTGCTTTAAGACGATTAATTCGAGCCGAAACTAAATTAAGCGCGGCTTTAAGACCGTCCGTTCCGTATTCCGAAAATATATAGGACAAATATCTGTCCATCTGTTTTTCACTTAAACTGCTTTCAAGTTCCTGCCCTTTAAGCATTGAAACAACTGCTGAAATAAATGAAAACGCATCTTTTTCAGGTATCCCGGTTTCCTTTTCTGCCTTTTCGGAAAGTATTTCAATGTTTGAAATATCATTTTCAAAAGCTGTTTTGCCGTACTGATAGCACAAATCAATCATTTCGTCATTTATTTCTAAATCCGAATCAGTATTTTTTTCGGGCGAGGAAATTTTTTCAGAATTTTCAAAATTCAAATTTTCCCGCAATTCTTTAACATCCGCCTCAAGCTTTTTTATTCTTGAAAGCATTTCAAGTATAATTCTTTCATATTCCACACAGAAAGCCCCCTCACACCTTACAATTATTTAAAAATATATAATAACTTCAAAAGCATTATATAAAATTCATTAAATAAAAAACAGCCGACAAATACTTAAGAATCTACTACCAAGTTGAATTATGCAGCTGACCTTTAAGTGATAATTCGGGATAATTCCACTGGCGCAAAACCTCATACGCTCCTACGGCAACGCTGTTGCTTAAATTCAGGCTTCTTATTATTCCGCGCATAGGCAAGCGGACACATCTGTTTGGATTTGCCTTTAAAAGTTCATCAGGCAAGCCCCTTGTTTCCTTTCCGAAAACAAGAAAGCATCCGTTCGGGTAGCTTACATCACTGTGTACCTGCCTTGCTTTAGTGGTAAAATAGAAAAATTCCGCGCCGCTGTTTTTTTCAAAAAATTCCTTGCTGCTGTCATAAAAAGTTATATCAAGCTTGTCCCAATAATCAAGTCCTGCCCTTTTCACCTGTTTATCGGTTATATGAAACCCAATCGGTCCCACCAAATGAAGCCTTGCTCCGGTGGCGGCGCAGGTGCGCGCTATATTACCCGTGTTTTGAGGTATTTCGGGTTCTATAAGCGCTATATTAAGCGAGTTCTCCATTTATATAGACTTCCTTAATCTCCAAATTTTCATCAACAAAAACAATATCCGCGAATTTTCCCGTTGCAATGGAGCCGATTTTATCATCCTCTCCTATTGCGCGGGCGGGATTTATTGTGCAGCTTTTAAGCGCGGTTTTAAAATCAATTCCGAATGAAAGCAGATTTTTAAACTCTTTAAATAAATTACTTATTGACGCCGCTATAGTTCCGTTCTTCAAAACGGCATATTTACCGTTTTCCTCAACAAACACCGGCTGACATCCCAGATTAAATTCACCCGCGCCCAAACCCGCGGCGCACATTGAATCGGAAATCACACAGACTCTGTTTTCGCCCAGCATTTTAAAAGTGTTTCTTAGAACTGCCGGGCAGATATGCCCGCCGTCACAAATAAGTTCGCAGAAAACCTTTTCATTGTCAATCGCGGTACCCACAATTCCCGCTTCTCTGTGAGTCATTGGCGTCATTGCGTTATAAAGGTGTGTAGCGTGAGTGATTCCCTCGTCAAAAGCCTTTTGTGCTTCCCGCGCGTCGGCGGCGGAATGCCCTATGGAAACAACGCATTTTTTGCTTACTTCCTTTATAAAATCCGCACTGTCAAACGCTTCGGGAGCAATAGTTATAAGCTTCACAAGCGAATTGCTTTTTTCAAATAATTCGTTAAATTCATCAATCGTGCCCCAGCGCACAAAATCCGGATTTTGTGCGCCCTTCTTACTCATTGCGATAAACGGACCTTCAAGATTTATTCCCGCGATTTTTGCCCCGCGTTCATACCCCTTATAATCCGCAATGGTTTTAACAATACTACAAAGCGTTTCTCTGCCAAAAGTCATAGTTGTGGCGCAAAATGATGTTACTCCGTTTTTCCCCAGATATTCGCTTATTTTATCAAGGCTTTCACGGCTTGCATCCGAACAATCGCCGCCGTTCGCCCCGTGTATATGTATATCAACAAAACCCGGAAGCGCGATAAGGCCGCTCATATCCCTGCCTTCACCATCAATAATACCTATAGCGGAAATTTTTCCGTTTTCAATAAGAATATCCGCAACCTCTTTTTCAAATACTTCGTTATAAAAACACACATTTTTTAAAATCATAATTCATTCTCCTTTAAAATTCTGTATGCAATTTCCTCAAGCTGTTCAAAAGATTCAAGGCTTCCCATTTCCGCCCTGAACTTTGAGCCGCCGCGCAGACCTTTTGTATAATAAGCAGCGTGATGGCGCGCTTCCCTCATAGCGGTATATTCGCCTTTATATTCAATAATTTTTTTAATATGCCCAAGCATAACCGCCATTCGCTGAGCAAGAGACTGAGCGGGAATAACGCGGCATTCATTAAGATAAGCATTAATTCTTTGAAAAACCCACGGATTTCCCAATGCTCCCCTGCCAATCATAACGGCGTCACACCCTGTTTTTTCAAGCATAACGGCGGCAGACTGCTCATCAGTTACATCTCCGTTTCCTATCACGGGCACTGAAACTGCCTCTTTAACTTTTCTTATAATTTCATAATCTGCCTTGCCGCTGTACATTTCAGCACGTGTTCTGCCGTGCACCGCTACCGCGGCGGCTCCGTTTTTTTCAAGAAGCTGTGCAAATTCAACAGCATTTACACTGTTTTCATCCCAGCCTTTTCTGATTTTAACAGTAACGGGAATATCAACCGCCTGCGAAACGGCCTTTACTATTTCACCGGCAAGAGGAGGATTTTTCATAAGGCTCGCACCTCCGCCGTTCATCGCCACCTTGGGTGCGGGGCACCCCATATTTATATCTATTATATCAGGATGATAATAAAGGCACTTTTCCGCCGCACTCGCCATAATTTCAGGATCGTCGCCGAAAATCTGCGCCGCGGAAATATTTTCATCCTTTCCCTTTGCAAGAAGCATTGCGCTTTTTTTATCTCCCATAGTCAAGCCTTTAGCGCTTACCATTTCCGTTACGGTATAACCCGCCCCGAAATTCGCGCAAAGCTCGCGGAAAGCCATATCGCCAACGCCTGCCATCGGTGCAAGAAAGGCAATGTTATCAAATTCTATATCCCTAATTTTCGTATAAATCACCATAGCCTTTCAGGCTGCAAATTTTTCATTAAAAATTATCAACACTCTGCTGCAGTCAGACAATACATTAATGCTGATTACAGCCGTTTCAAAATTATGACCCGGAAAATTCTGAGGGGAATGTAGTCGGTATAGTGTGTTTTTTCACACTGATTCCTCTGAAATACTATACCATAACTCAAAAGAACAAGCAACAAAAAAACAATTACTTTATATTTGCAGAATTTAATAACATGATAAAATCATAAATACCGGCCGCCATAATCAGACTATTAAAACATCAGATATAAACACAAATCATAAAAAGCAAAAAATATCGGAAGTGACGACCTAAGATATTTTCTGATGTTTTTCCGTTTGGTTTATTTATTCAAAAAGAAAATGACCCAAATTGCAATAGCAAGTTGCAATAGTTTTATCAGTGATGCTCGTTGGCAG
>JAJBVR010000185.1 GCA_020859725.1 Clostridiales bacterium
ATGTTAATATAGTTGTTACGGAATACGGAATTGCGCGCCTGAAAGGTAAAACTCTTAAGGACAGAGCAAGAGAGCTTATAAAAATTGCACACCCGAAATTCAGAGAGGATTTGTGCAAAGTTTTTGAAGAAAGATTTAACGAAAAAGCTTTTTGAAATCAATTAAATATTGTATAAATTCAACTAATCACACTATATGTAAAACTTTTATATTGTGTGGTTAGTTTTTTAGTGATATAATATCATCGATGAATAGTATGGGGGCACAGATATGGCGGTTTATAAAAAAGAGTATTTTAACATTGCAAGGAAAATCATTTCAAATATGACATCCGAAAGCTGGGAACAGATTCCGCATGCAACTATGGGTTATGACGCGGATGTTACGGAGCTTTTGAAAGAAATTAAAATATTTAATGAAAATTTAATTGATAAATCAAAAAAAGTTACAATAAACACTGTCATGCTTAAAATAATATGCGAGGGTTTAAAAGCCGCGCCGAAAATGAACTGCACATTGGATTTTAACAGAAAGCTTGTCAGAGGAACTCTTTCTTATCATGACAATATTGATATATCAATGCCGATGATTTTTCAAACCGGCGAGATGATGACGGTAAATATGCATAATATGCAAAACAAAAGCCTTACGGAAATGACAGATGCAATTCAGGATACAATTCGAAGAGCAAATAACACGGATATGAATGAAGTTATGTTTGATGTTTCTTTGGACAACACATTGACAGGGCTGAAAAAAGGACGTATTCTTCAAACACTTTGTCGGCTTTACGGATCAAAAATGCCGGGAAGGCACAAAGTTGAAACTCTTTCCGTCAAAAAAAAGATTATCACGCAAGAGTGTCGAAACAGGATCGCCTTACAAAGCATGACATTGAACAGGGCACTACCACAATAACCAATATAGGCTCTGTTTGCAGAGAGCATCCCGGCTGTTGCTATATGCTTGAAATAATTCCGCCGCAAACAACCGCATTTGCGATAAACGCCGCTCAGAGAAGGCCTGTTGCGATCAAGGATTCAAACGGGAATGAAAAAATAGAAATCAGAACTATATTACCTATAACCGTGGCTATTGATCATCGTTCACTGGATTACGGCGACTGCATACCGTTTATAAACAGAGTAAATGAAATTTTTAAAAATCCCAAAATAATTCACAGCTGGAAATGAATACGCACTAAAAATCCCTTATGGAAATTATGCTTGCCATAAGGGATTTTTATGTTTTAAAATTAATATCTTGCAAGCGCGTTTTGAATACCGCGTGCAATGCTGTTTGGATTATCCATAGTTTTATCGCAGTCACTTCTGAAAACCATAACCCCGCCCGCTCCGCTGAACAAGGCATAAGCGGCTTTATCACCCGCAAGAGCCGGAGAACAGAAGGCAGCGTCATAAACCTGATTACTGTCCTCAACATTATAATATTTGCTGTTCCAATAATTAGCCTGTGAAAGATCCTCCCATGTAGGCCAATAAGCAGAACCGTTAAGAGGTCTGCCGTAAGCGGCTATACCGATATTTATTTTACTTAAATCTGCACCGTTGCCGATAAATTCCGCTATTCCCTCCTCAGCCTGCTGAAGTGAACTCTGATAACCGTCTATATCATTGCCGTCATACGCCATAAACTGAATTTGATCAAGCCTTTCCCAAGTTTCATCCGACAAACCCAAGTTGCCTGCCGAAAGCGCAGTTGACAATATTTTTTTCCCCGCCAGATTTATTCATATTACATCAAGCTGTTTTATAAAGCTGTCATAATTTTTCCAATCCTCTGATGTGGACGGATATTCCCAATCAATATCCACTCCGTCAAAATCATATTTTTCCACAAAAGCAGAAATATCATCGGCAATAGATTTCCAATATTTTCCCATATATGTATTAACACCGTTATGACCATTTCCCCAAGCTCCGTCAGCAAGAGCCGTTACAATCAATTTAACTTCGTGCAAAGGATTAGGTCTTTGGGCTATAATTTCTTTAAGCGCGCTTATTTCACGTGCAAAATCATCCTCGGATAAATCTCCGAAATTCATATTACCGTTTTCATCCCAGTGAACCGCTCCGAAAACAATAATTGTTGTATACACATCATAATATTCAGCATAATTTTTAACGTAATCGCTGCCTTTGGCAAGAATTTCGGTAGGAACATCGCCGTCAATTCTTTGATAACCAGTTACCTCAAAATTATCTTTATCTCTGTTTGTTTCATTATAAAGCTTAATGGATTTAATCTTCGCCGGGGTATCGTCATTTCTGAATTTATCCACATAAAGACGTATTTTATCCGTTGTTACAGAATCAAAACTGCAAAGCCTCAGAGACTGAATTTTTTCACTTTGATAAACTGTTACCCATTCATTATCTACAAACGCCTGCAATCTGAAATACTGAACCTGATTTCCTGATTCCTGAATCAGCGCGGTATTAAAGGTTTTAACCTGAGAAAGCTGAATTTCCGCATAACTGCTGTTTATATCGGGATAATTTTCAGCGGGTTTTCCAATAGGATTCTGAGGGGTCCAGCATTTATTGTTATCTGATAATAAATTTGACGCATCTGCTTTTTCTCCGCTGCAAAGCATTTCGTCCGACACAGTTGCTCCTGCAAGCTGATTATCGGAATCAAACACAATTTCAGGAAGATTTTTTAATCCTGATTCATCAGAAGAAGGCAATGATATCTGCATAGGAGCAATTACAAGCGCTCCTACAATTACAGCGGCTAAGGCAGCTTTTACAGCTTTTTTCGGCACATCTGAAAACAAAGCTCCTATAGGAAACAACAGTATGATTCCCACAATTCCCAAATCAGGTTTAAGATAATTTAATCCGTTTGAAATTTTCTCAAGACTTATTCCGGAATCCAAACCGAATAAAAGTATAAAAGTATATATAAACGCCGCCAAAGATATAAATTCGCATAATATATGAATTATTTTAACCGCTCGGCTGCGTCTTATGGCGCTGTCATTTTTTGAAAATGATAATATAAACATATACGCCAAATTCAGGATAATGCAAACTGCAATTATTGACAATACTAACGGAACAAACTTATCACCCAAAGGATAAATTTCGGATATCCACGAATACGCTGAATCGGCTCCGCTTAAAAAAGCGAAAGACATAACCGACAGCGCAAAAAATATGTAAGAAACCGATTTTCTGTTTAATTGCTTTCCTATTTTTTTATTAAATTCATATTTTTCTCCGCTGATTCAAGAATTAAATTTAATTCACTTTGCTTTTTTCTGATTTTATTAAGCATTGAATTAACTTTCAGAATATCTTCCTTTGAAAATTTATCGCTCAGCATCATAAAAACGCGTTTAACGCTGAAGCCTTTCGCCATATCAATCATCTGCTTATTAATTTTAAAGCCCATAACGCTCATACCGCCGGATTTTTTCTTTTTATCTTCCGATGAAGAATTACCGGTAAAAGCATTTTTGAGCATAAGCATAATTCTAAGAGCACATATTTTTCCTTTAAATGTGGAAAGAACATCTTCAATGGTATCATTAATCGAAAGATAACCCGGCGGAGTTTCTATTTCAAACCAATTTATTACCGAATTAGCGTCTTTCATAATATAATCTTCATTGACTTTATCAACTTTTTTTATAATGCTTTCATCTGTATACTCCCCTGCCTTTGCAAGAAGTTTACTTTCTCCGCTGTTTTTAACTTTGAAAAAGAAAAACGGATACTCGCCTTTTTTCTGAGCCTCAACACTTTCACCGTTAACAAACAGTTCAACCTCAGGCTGATTTGAATAAACGGTTACTTTTGTTTCGTTTTCTACCCTGTCAACATATCTTTTTGAGCATATATGAACAAACGGCTCATCGGAAAGCCAAGCTTTATACGCGTAAAACGAATCCTTTTTATACTTTCTGTCAAATGATACAAGTCCCTTATGATTCATACCGTTTTCACCGCCTTCGGCTCTCGCGTCTGCGGCAAAATCAAACATATTCCAAACATGTGTTGCCCAAAGATAAGGCCTTTGAGATATTTGCTTAATAAGCTCTTCATGGTAATATGCCTGATATTCTTCTGTGTAATCACCCTGCTGAGGATTTGATGTGTGCCAATTAAGCGCCTCGCAACCGTATTCACTTATTCCTATAGCTTTTTTAGGATATTTTTTATGGAAATTATCAAACCACGGACCATACATACTTACATTACCTCCGTACCAGCCGAAATAATGATTATATGACACAATATCAGTGATATGGACAATTTCTTCATCCATTGAGCACATCGTAACAACAGCCATAGTAGTCGGTCTTGTTTTATCCGTTTTATGAACCAAATCATTAAGAGCGCAATGATTTTCAAGCATACTTTCATCTGCTGCGCCGCCCATAGTTATTTCATTTGAAACACCCCAGGTAACAATACAGGGATGATTATAATTTTGGCAAATAAGTTCTGTCATTTGCGAAACAGTATTATCGACACCCTTGGGCATATGGCGTGAAATATAGGGAATTTCAGCCCAAACAATAAGCCCCTTTTCATCACACAAATTATAGAAATCCTGAGAATGCTGATAATGAGCCAATCTAACTGTATTTGCACCCATTTCACAAATCAAATCTATATCCTCTTTATGATGCTCATATTTCAGCGCGTTACCAATATTAGGTCTGTCCTGATGGCGGGAAACGCCTCTTAGCGGATATTCATTTCCATTAAGAATAAATCCTTTGTCAGGATCAAATTCAAAGGAGCGGCAGCCGAATTTGCAGGAAACTTCATCGGCAGCTTTACCGTTTACCATGAGCTTGGCAGACGCAGAGTATAAAAACGGGTCTTTAATTCCGTTCCACAGGCGCACATTTTCTATAATAACTTCACAAACGGGATTTTTTCCGCTTGCTTTTGCAGAGGCGATTATTTCATTACCGGATTTAACGGTAAATTCAACCTCTCCCTGCGCGTATGCCTGCATTTCAACCGCGGCTTTTGTTCCTTTTACAACAGGAGTTATCTTTAATCCGGGAGCGCCGTAATAATCCAAATCAAAATGATTATCATCAACTCCTATAATACTTACTCCCCTGTAAATTCCGCCGTAAAAGGTGAAATCGGCAGTTTGCGGATAAACAAAATCATTCTCCGAATTATCAGCGGAAACAACAAGAAGATTATTTTCCTTAATATTATTCAATACAGCTCTGAAAGCAGAATATCCGCCGTTATGCTCCGCGATTTTTTCTCCGTTCCAATAAACGCACGCACTTGAATTAACACCGTCAAACTGAATATAATGAACGGGAGAATCACCTATTTCATCCTTTGATATTGATTTTGCATAAAAACATTTTCCCCGGAAATAATCATTGCCGCCGTCCTGCCCGTCTATTCCGTTCCAAGTGTGCGGCAAATCCACTTTCTGCCAATCGTTCGGAAAGAAAGCCGGAATTTCCGAAGCGGTTTTTGAAAACGCCCACAAATCGTTTATTGGTTTAACACATCTCATAATT
>JAJBVR010000077.1 GCA_020859725.1 Clostridiales bacterium
AAATCATAAATTTCATTTATTTTTTACTTATTTTCACAAACAAGAAGCACTCTTGCTTCCCTGTGATTCAAGCCTTTTCTGAGCTTCGCTTTCTCTATTACGGAATCAATATATTCCAAATCGTTTTTATGCTCATCGGCAAATCTTAAGGTTTCTTTAATTTCATCATCATTAATAAATTCCTCTGCCGAAAGAGATTTCGGATTATATAAAGCCATATTAATTTAATAACCTTTCCGGCTGCAAAGATTTATTAAACAACACGCTTTGCCGCAGCCTGACAAGGCGTATAGATATTAAAATTCAACCGTTTAAAACTGATTTTAATAAAAACAATATATACGGTGATTTTCACACCAGATTTTTTATTTCCTGTAATCGCCGCTGGAAACAACTATTTCACATCCGGCGGATTCAATACGTTTTTTTAAGCATTCAATACATTGAGCGGCTTCATCACCGGTACAGATTTTATTATTATAAAGCATATATTTTTTTCTTACCGAGGTGGGAGAAAGATTTGGCATAACAACATTGGCGCCCGCTCTTACAGCCTTTTCCCTTCCAAACGGATCTATGGTTCCCAGCGCGGTTGTGGCGGGAAGCAAAACATTGGGAAGCGTAAGCCTTATTAACGCAAGCACAAACAATGTAAGCTCTGCCGTGCCCGCAGGCATATCGGCAAAGGGTGTGTCATTATGCGGAATAAAAGGCCCGATGCCAACCATATGAGGATTCAGATTTTTTAAAAAAATCAACTCATATGCCAAATCATCCTCAGTCTGATAAGGCGAGCCAACCATAAATCCGGCTCCCACCTGATAACCAAGAGATTTTAATTCCTCAAGGCAGTTTAATCGGTTTTTGAAATTCATTTCACGCGGGTGAATCTTTTTGTAGTGGAGCTCATTTGCTGTTTCGTGGCGCAGCAAATATCTGTCTGCCCCGGCGTTTTTAAGAATTTTATAACTTTCAAAGCTTCTTTCCCCCACGGAAAGAGTGACTGCGCAATCAGGATGCCTCCTTTTTATTTCAGACACAATAACGCACAGAATTTCATCTGTATAAAAAGGGTCTTCCCCACCTTGAAGCACAAAGGTTCTGAATCCCAATTTATAGCCGTAATCGGCGCAGTCAATAATTTCTTTTTTTGAAAGCCTGTATCGAGAGGCATTTGAATTTCCTTGCCGTATTCCGCAGTAAAGGCAATTATTTTTGCAATAATTTGTAAACTCAATAAGCCCTCTTATATAAACTTTATTACCGTAAATCTCATTTCGCTGAGACTCCGCTTTTGTATAAATATAATTTCGGCACAGCTCTCTGTTTTTTATAAGGAATAGATATTCATCATAGGAAAGGAAATGCTTTTCAGAAAGTCTGCCAATCAATTCATTACAAATTTCCGTATGCTGTTTTGGCATAAACACCCTCCAGCCTTCCTATTTTTCCGCTTAAAGCATTAATAACATCGGCAGGGGCGTCAACGGCTACGGAAATTATGTTAATATTCTTTTTACCGTAAGGAACTCCCATTCTGCCTATAATATAATCGGCGTATTCAGACAAAAGCATATTAAGTGAAGAAACACTGCTTCTGTTTTCAACTATAATGCCTATAACCGCTACTCTTGTTTGCATATTGTAACAATCCTTTAAAATAAAAAAACCGCGCTGAAAGCGCAGTTATACCCTGTTATTATTTGAATATAAAAGTATAAATGCTCTTTCGGTCAGAAGTTTCCACTGCTTTCCGTCAGAAACCTATTGCAAGATAATAATATCATTTTTCAGCAATACTTTCAATAGTTTTATTGATTTAGGGGAAAAATAAATGTATAATTCAAATTATGAGAAAAATTTGTTTTAAAATCAAAGATTCCGAAAACGGAATGGATGTACGCGATTTTTTAAGGGAATTCGGAGTTTCCGGCTCTCTTTTAACCAAGTTGAAAAAAACCGAAAACGGAATAACAATAAACGGAGTTTTTGCAAAAGCAATAGACAAAATCCATTCCGGCGACATTCTTGAAATAAGAATTGAAAACAGCGGTCATATGCCGGCGCCGAGCCAAATTCAAATCAAAACAATTTATGAGGATGAGGATATTTTAGTTGCCGACAAGCCACCGTTTATGCCTGTTCACGAAAGCCGCAATCACAGGGGCGACACGCTTTCAAATGCCGTGGCGGCATACATTAAAGAGGATACGGCTTTCAGAGCGGTTTACAGACTGGATACAGACACAAGCGGACTAGTTCTTATTGCAAAAAATATACTTGCCGCTTCCAAGCTGGCAGGAAAAATTAAAAAAGATTATTATGCAATAGTGTGCGGAAAATTTACCGAATCGGGAACCATTGACGCCCCTGTAAAAAGAATCGGAAGCAGTATAATTAAAAGAGAAGTAAACAGCGGTGGAGAAAAAGCGGTTACAAATTTTAAAGTTATACAAAGCAGCCGCGCTCATTCCCTTTTAAAAATAAATCTTGAAACGGGAAGAACTCACCAAATAAGAGTGCATTTTTCATATTTGGGTGCGCCGCTTTTGGGCGATTCGCTGTACGGTGAAAAAAGCGCTGTGATAAACAGGCAGGCGCTTCACTGCAAATCAATTAATTTTATACACCCGATTACTGAAAAAGAAATTAAACTTGAATGTGAATTTCCCGATGATTTTAAATATGCCGCGGATTGCTTAAAACTAAGCTGAAAAGGAAGTGTAAACATGCCAGCGTTTAATGCTCATTATATTTTTGCAAATGAAATTATGAATGATTTGAAAATGATTTCTGATTTTAAAGTTAACGAAAACGCTGTTTATATAGGAACGCAGGGACCAGATATATTCTTTTTTCACAGAGCTCTGCCATGGATGAAAGGAAAAAGTCTTCGTGCTGCCGGCTCCGAATTTCACAGAGCGAAGTTTGGAGCTGCGCTTGATTTATTCCGCGAATACTGCAAAATCAGTGATTACCCTGAGATAGCCAAAAGCTATGTATGCGGATTTATAATGCATTACGCGCTTGACAGAAATTGCCACCCTTTTATTTGTTATATTCAAAACGAAATTACAAAAAGGGGCACAAAAATAAATCCCCACACCGCTCACAATAAAATTGAATCGGAAATTGATTCATATTTGATTTTAAAAAAAATCGGCGGTAAAATAAAGCCGAGTGAATTCAGCGCCAGCGCCTCTTTTGACTGCAATGAAACAGTTAAGAAAGAGATTGCGAAAACGCTGTCCTTTACGGCGGGTAAATTAATTTCCTTTAAACCAACCGAAAAAGACATTATTACGGCTGTTGAAGATACAAAATATATTCAAAAGAATTTGACTGATAAGTGCGGCGAAAAAGAAAAAATTATAAGAATTCTTGAAACCGCCGCTTCTCCGTTTACAAAAAATTATAAAATTTCCGCTTTCTTTAAATCAGATGACTTGGAAAAAGCTTCAAAATATGTTAATATAAAAAACGGAAATTGGATTTCACCTTTTGCAGCCGGGAAACGAAATGAAAGCTTCATTGATTTATTTGATTATTCAAAATCAGACGCGCTTAATATGATAAAAGAATTTTCAGGCGATAAGCCGGGAGAGGAAATCACACAAAATTTATCTTTTTTAACAGGAGTGAAAGAATAATGAAGACAATACCAAGTTTTCAAATTGATCATAATAAGCTGAAAAAAGGAATTTACATCAGCCGAATTGACGATGACATAACAACTTATGACATCCGTATGCGCGAGCCAAACAGGGAAAATGTTATGACAAATGCGGCAATGCACACTATTGAGCACATTTTTGCAACATATGTAAGAAACACGGAATTCGGCGATAACATAATATATTTCGGCCCAATGGGGTGCAGAACGGGATTTTATTTTCTTACGCGTTCGCTTTCAGACGGATATTCAATCAATTTAATTAAAGAGGCTTTTCAGCATATCGCGGATTATTGGGGGATGATTCCCGGGGCAACGATGAAAGAATGCGGCAACTGCACAGATCATAATTTAGCGCAGGCAAAGGAGGAGGCTAAAGAATTTCTTGAAGTCATAAAAAACTGGACCAAAGATGATTTGAAATATCCGGAATAAATAAAAAACATATTTTAATTTAAATTTCAGAAAATCTGAATTACATAATAAGGGGTAAATTATGAATAAAACAAAAAAGCAGTTTGTCTGCTTTCAATTATAACAATATTTTCAATAATTTTTTCATTTAATACGGCGGCGTTTGCAAGCGGGGGAACAGATATGCAATTAAAATTCAATAACGGGAAATTCAAAATACTTATTTTGGCGGACATTCAGGATACCGATACTCCTCAAAAAGCAACAACATCTTTATTGAATGCGGCTATTAATAAAACAGAACCGGATTTTATAGTTCTTTTAGGAGATAATACCGCAGGCTGGTGGAAAGGAGTCAATAAAGAAAAAACAGAAGCGGCGGTTGACGCCGTTGCAAAAGCTATTGACGATAAAGGCATTCCCTTTGCACTTGTGTTCGGGAACCATGACCATGAAGGTCTTGCAAATGACGAAAACGGTGTGACAGAAGAAGAAGCAAAAGAATTTCTTTTATCCTGCTATCAAAAGTATGATACGTGCATGGCGGTTGAGGGAGAAGAAATGACAGGAGTCGGCAACTATAACCTTTTGATTAAGGACAGCGCCGGAGAAAATGACGTATTCAATCTGTGGTTTATGGATTCCAATCCTTATGCAACCGAAGAAGAAGGCGGCGGTTACGGATATGTTCACGAAGACCAAACCGCGTGGTATAAAAAAACTTCAAATGAATTAAAAAATTCAAACGGAGGAAAGCCTATGCCATCGCTTCTGTTTCAGCATATTATTGTTCCCGAAGCATATGATATGCTTACCGAAACCGAAAAAAGCACAAAAGGCGCCGTCAGCGGAAGCGGTGTGGGAAGCGGAAAATACTATATTGCAAATAACGAATATATATATCAGGGAAATGTTAACGAAGGCCCCTGCCCGCCAAACTCCAATCACGGGCAGTTTGACAGCTGGCTTGAGCAAGGCGATATAATAGGCGCTTTTTTCGGTCACGACCACGTTAATGATTTTGCCGGAGAATACAAAGGAATTAAGCTTGTTGCCTCACCTGCCGTTGGATTTTACAGCTATGGAAATCACCACGGAATACGCACAATTACGCTTGATGAAAATAATTTAACCGATTTTCAGTCAGACATTATTTTATATGATGATATTGCAGATTACAAATTAAATAACTCGTATATTAAAAATCACGGATATTCCGAATATAAAAATAAATTTCTTCCTGCGGTTATAGGAGCAGGCGCAGGAGCAATAATTATAGGCACAATAATAGGCTTTTCAGTTACATTTATAAAAAAGAGAAAAAGAAAGAAATAAATAATAAAAACGGCGGGACATCCCGCCGTTTTTATTTGTTAAATTTCAATT
>JAJBVR010000114.1 GCA_020859725.1 Clostridiales bacterium
CATTCGCAAAATTATCTAAAAACAAAAAGCCGGCGCTGCGTAAAATATTACCTGCGCCCGCTTTTTATTTTTCATCCGGCATTGAAATAAATTAATTATTTGATACTTAAGGCGGCTATTATCTGAGAAATGAAAGAAAGCCTTTCTTTTCATAAGGTTTTCTGCTTACAGACGTTACCGTGTAGCCCGTTGGATTGATACAGTTTTTAATCTGCTCATCAGAAATATCATTTTCAGCCACAATAACAGCCCTGCCCTTTGTGTGCGAAGAAGAAACTTTTTTTACCTTAAATGATTTGCGTATCTCATCATTAATATGATTTTCACACATACCGCACATCATTCCATCAATGCCAACAGTAATTTCTATCATAAACAATTCCTCCTATATATTTTTGTTAGTTGCCGCTAACTAAAATATAATTTAACACATATCACAATCCAAGTCAATACAAACAAGCTAAAAAAGAGCAGGCTGTTCGCAAAAACTGCCTGCTCACGATTAAATCAATATTAACTTAATTACTCGTTAATAGCTGTTACAACGCCTGAACCTACTGTTCTGCCGCCTTCACGGATAGCAAAACGAAGTCCTTCTTCAATAGCGATAGGAGTAATAAGCTCAACGTTCATAAGAACATTATCTCCGGGCATACACATCTCAACGCCTTCAGGAAGAGTAATAACGCCGGTAACGTCTGTTGTTCTGAAATAGAACTGAGGACGATAGTTGTTAAAGAAAGGAGTATGACGACCGCCTTCATCCTTGCTTAATACATAAACCTGGCCTGAGAATTTTGTGTGCGGGTGAATTGAACCCGGCTTTGCAAGAACCTGACCGCGCTGAATTTCATTTCTCTGGACACCGCGGAGAAGCGCGCCTACATTATCGCCTGCCTGAGTTGAATCAAGCGATTTGCGGAACATTTCAAGACCTGTGCAAACAGTTTTTCTGATTTCGTCTTTAAGACCAACGATTTCAACTTCCTCGTTAAGCTTAAGAATACCACGCTCAACACGGCCTGTAGCAACAGTACCGCGGCCTGTGATTGTCATAACATCCTCAACAGGCATAAGGAAAGGAAGATTTTCGTCACGCTCAGGAGTTGGGATATAAGTGTCAACAGCGTCCATAAGCTCTTTAATGCATTCGCATGCCGGATCATCATTTGACTTAGCATTAAGTGCAAGAAGAGCGGAACCTCTGATAATAGGCGTGTCATCGCCGGGGAAATCATACTCATTAAGAGTATCGCGGATTTCCATTTCTACAAGCTCAAGAAGCTCTTCATCATCAACCTGGTCAACCTTATTCATAAATACTACGATATAAGGAACGCCAACCTGGCGGGCAAGAAGAAGATGCTCTTTTGTTTGAGCCATAGGGCCGTCAGTAGCAGCTATAACAAGGATAGCTCCATCCATCTGAGCAGCGCCTGTAATCATATTTTTAATATAGTCTGCGTGTCCGGGGCAGTCTACGTGCGCATAGTGGCGAGTATCTGTTTCATACTCAACATGAGCCGTATTAATTGTAATACCACGCTCTCTTTCTTCAGGAGCTTTATCAATATCGGCATAATCTTCAAACTTAGCATAGCCTTTGTTTGCAAGATACTTTGTGATTGCTGCTGTAAGAGTGGTTTTACCGTGGTCAACGTGACCGATAGTACCAATATTTACATGTGGTTTGGAACGGTCAAATTTTTCTTTTGCCATTTGGGGTTTTCCTCCTTAAAATTACAATAGTGAAATTGTTATGATTATTTTATCAAAGCCTTGATGAAATATCAAGGGGTTTTAATAATTTTGTTTATTAATTAGTCTTTTTTGCTTCTTTTTGAAATAATTTCTTCAGAAATAGACTTCGGAACCTGCTCATATCCGTCCGGTTCCATAGTGTACTGACCTCTGCCCTGTGTTTTGGAACGAAGATCGTTTACATAGCCGAACATTTCCGAAAGCGGAACACGCGCATTAATCTGCTTTGCTCCGGCTCTGTCATCCATACCCTGGATTTGACCGCGGCGCGAATTAAGATCGCCTATAACATCGCCCATATAATCCTCGGGAACGATAACGGTTACTTTCATCATAGGCTCAAGAATCGCGGGGCTTGCTTTTTTAGCCGCGTCTTTAAACGCCATAGAACCCGCAATCTTAAACGCCATTTCAGACGAGTCAACCTCATGATAAGATCCGTCGTAAAGCTCAACCTTAATATCAACCATAGGATAGCCTGCAAGCACACCGCTCTTCATTGCGCCCTGAATACCGGCGTCAACAGCGGGAATATATTCCTTAGGAATAGCGCCGCCGACTACTGAATTGACAAATTCATAGCCCTTGCCGATGCCGTTTTCATCAAGATTCGGCGACATACGGATTTTAACGTGACCATACTGACCGGAACCGCCCGACTGACGCTTATATTTTGTATCGGACATTGATTCCTGAAGAATGGTTTCTTTGTAAGCAACCTGGGGAGCTCCTACATTTGCCTCTACCTTAAATTCACGGAGAAGGCGGTCTACAATGATTTCAAGGTGAAGCTCACCCATACCCGCGATAATTGTTTGTCCCGTTTCCTCATCGGTATAGCATTTGAACGTTGGGTCTTCCTCCGCAAGCTTGGCAAGCGCAATGCCCATCTTTTCCTGCCCCGCCTTGGTTTTAGGCTCAATGGCAACGCGAATAACGGGATCCGGGAAATTCATTGATTCCAGAATGATGGGGTGATTTTCGTCACAAAGCGTATCGCCCGTGGTTGTGTTTTTCAAACCTACGGCAGCGGCTATATCACCCGCGTAAACGGTTTCAATATCTTCCCTGTGGTTTGAATGCATCTGAAGAATGCGGCCCATTCTTTCTCTGTTTCCCTTGACAGAGTTGTAAACCTGTGTTCCCGCATTAAGCGTGCCCGAATAAACGCGGAAATAGCAAATTTTTCCTACAAACGGGTCTGTGGCAATTTTAAATGCAAGCGCAGAAAACGGCTCTGTATCTGAAGAATGGCGATATTCCTCTTCATCTGTATTGGGATTAACGCCCTTGATGGATTCAACATCCGTGGGAGCCGGCATAAAATCAACGATATCGTCCAAAAGCGGCTGAACACCCTTGTTTCTGTATGAGGTGCCGCAGGTTATCGGAACCATCTCGCATTTACAAGTGGCTTTTCTGATTGTTTTCTTAATTTCCTCAACAGAAAGCTCCTCGCCCTCAAAATATTTTTCCATAAGGGCTTCATCCTGCTCGGCAACCGCTTCAATAAGCTCGCTGCGGTATTTCTGGGCAAGCTCTTTCATATCCTCCGGAATTTCTTCGCGGCGAACATCGTTTCCCATATCGTCGTAATAGATTTCAGCATCCATTTCAACTAAATCAACAATGCCCCTGAAAGTATCTTCCGAACCTATCGGAAGCTGAATCGGAACCGCATTGCATTTAAATCTGTCCTTAACCATATTAAGAACATTATAAAAATCCGCACCCATAATATCCATTTTATTAACATAAATCATACGGGGTACGTTATATTCGTCAGCCTGGCGCCAAACGGTTTCAGACTGTGGCTCAACACCGCCCTTTGCACAAAGAACGGTAACAGAGCCGTCAAGCACACGGAGCGAACGCTGAACTTCAACGGTGAAGTCAACGTGGCCCGGTGTATCAATGATATTAATTCTATGTTTTTTCCAGAAGCATGTTGTTGCAGCAGAAGTAATGGTAATACCTCTTTCCTGTTCCTGTGCCATCCAGTCCATAGTGGCAGCGCCATCATGCGTTTCACCAATCTTGTGATTGATTCCGGTGTAATAAAGGATACGCTCGGTTGTGGTTGTTTTTCCTGCATCGATGTGAGCCATAATACCAATATTTCTTGTCATTTCAAGAGATACTTTTCTTGGCATAATATCCTCCTAATCTGATTAACGGATTAATATCTGAAATGAGCAAACGCTTTATTTGCCTCTGCCATTTTATGTGTATCATCACACTTCTTAACTGCTCCGCCGGTTTTATTAACGGCGTCCATAATTTCAGCAGCAAGACGCTCCCTCATAGTTCTTTCCGAACGCTGGCGTGAATACGCTGTTATCCAGCGCAGACCAAGCGTTTGGCGCCTTTCCGGGCGAACCTCAAGGGGAACCTGATAAGTTGCGCCGCCGATACGGCGCGCCTTAACTTCAAGGACAGGCATTACATTTTCCATTGCCGCCTGAAAGGTTTCCAACGGATCGTTTCCTGTTTTTTCCTTAATGATGTCAAACGCACCGTAAACGATTTTCTGCGCGACACCCTTTTTTCCATCATACATAACGTTATTAATAAGACGAGTTACAAGCTTTGAGTTGTAAAGCGGGTCCGGCAAAACGTCACGCTTAGCGATTTGGCCTCTTCTTGGCATCTTCGCTTCCCTCCTTCATAATTATTAATGAGTTCATAGGTACTCGAGTTTTCCCGTGGAGTCAACAAGTAGGCTATACGCATATATAAATAAGGTATAAACTATTGTTTTCCAAAAGAATTTAATTAAGCTTACTTTTTAGCAGCTTTCGGTCTTTTAGCGCCATATTTAGAACGGCTCTGCATTCTTCCGTTAACGCCCTGAGTATCAAGCGTGCCGCGGATAATGTGGTAACGAACACCGGGAAGGTCCTTTACACGGCCGCCGCGAACCATAACAACAGAGTGCTCCTGAAGATTATGGCCCACACCCGGAATATAAGCGGATACTTCCATACCGTTTGTTAAACGAACACGGGCAATTTTACGAAGCGCAGAATTAGGCTTTTTAGGCGTTGCTGTTTTAACAGCGGTGCAAACGCCGCGCTTTTGGGGAGAACAGTTATCATTCATAACATTTCTCTTTGTATTGAGGCTCTTTAAAAGAGCTGGCGCTTTAGCCTTTTTTTCAACAGATTTTCTTCCTGTTCTTACTAATTGGTTAAAGGTAGGCAATAGTTTATCTCCTTTCTGTAATTTTTATGCGCCACATATGCGCATAAATGAAAATTTCATAGCTGAAATCATCATTTACACGCACATACTGAGGCAGGGATTTTCCCCGCCCCAATATTTTGTGCAATTTAAACAAACATATTAATTATATTTGTGAAATATGCTTTATGCGCATTCACATAATTAATAATTATATCACTCCGGTATATTATTTGTCAACAATTTTTGTAATTGTTCCAAATTTAATATATCTTTGGAGCTTTCCGCCGAAAAATAACTCGGAACTGCTTCAACATCTCTGAAAACATCCATTCCGGTTCCGGCGGGAACAAGCTTGCCGATAATAACATTTTCTTTAAGGCCGATAAGCTGATCACTTTTACCTTTGATTGCCGCATCTGTAAGCACCCTGGTGGTTTCCTGGAAAGACGCTGCCGACAAAAAAGAAACGGTTAAAATCGATGCTTTACTTATAA